>JAVZLI010000061.1:0-6193 GCA_038883835.1 Thermoplasmataceae archaeon | reverse complement strand
TTGCAAAATATGTAAGGTTAATTCGAGCCGCAAGGAAAGTGCCAATCAGGTAGGCAACCGCAGTCTGCTGGAATGACCATACCCTCATGGAGTTTATTAGCGGATGCCTCCTTTCCCTGAGTTCCTCCAGGTTTACCGGATCGGAGAAACGCTTCATTTCGCTTCTCATATCCGTTACCCTGATCTCATCTGGAATAAGCCTTGCAATGAGGACATGGCCGCTTCTCATAAACATGGTGTCCTCAGGAACCTTGTATAGAAGAACTCCCCTTTCGTGTTCAAAATCTACAGGTTCACCCAAAATTTGAACCCTTCCTTTTCCCTGCACAAATATATCAAGCCTGTTGTTGTCAATGGCGAAACTAATTACAGGGTTCGCTTGAATATTCCGAAGGGTTGATCCCCCCTTCTCAACAAAGAATATGAAGCCCCTATCCATGGCGTAGAATATCTTTGTGGTCCATGTGCCATCGCCTAGCGTTGAAATGGTCATGGTCTTGGACTTCTGAAGGAAACGAATAACATCAGGGTTCATACGTCGATATTTCATACGGCTTATTATCTGTTTCGACTTTTATTGTATATGCAGAATTTTCCCTTTAAATCGGGATTATGCCTTTCTTAAAATGGAACCCGCAAGAGACCAAACCATTGTAACCACGTTAGCTGCTGCCCTGGAAAGGCTGAAGAAGCTCTCAAACCCGTGTATCATTCCATTTGCCCTGATACATGTCACTGGAACACCGGCATTATCAAGTTTCCATGCAAATGTTTCCCCCTGGTCCCGCAGCGGGTCGTTCTCTGCTACAACGATGATGGTTTCAGGCAATCCTGAAAGGTTGGGATGGGCAATTGGCGAAAAGTAAGGATTGAGCACATCATCAGGGCTGCGCATGTAAGCAGTTCCAAAATATCTCATATCTCTGACCCTGAGGAAATAATCTTCAGCATATTCGCGTTGGGAAGCCGAAACACTGTCATTGCCAACAGTCGGATAGAAAGCGGCAATAAGCCTGGGAAGCTTTTCACCGCTGTCCTTAAGCTTCAAGGCAGATGCGATAGCCAGGTTTCCGCCGGCACTGTCGCCAGCTATACATATCCTATCAGCATCAATCCCTATTCTGCCAGCATTCCTGTAAGCCCACTTCACGGCTTCATAGGAATCCTCTAAGGCTGCGGGGAACTTATTCTCAGGAGCCAGCCTGTAATCTACTGAAAGTACCCTATGCCCTGATGCGTTTGCAATCCTCCTGCATAACGCATCTGCCATGTCAAGGCTGCCGAATACAAATCCACCGCCATGAAGGTAGACTATCAAGCCGTTTCCAGGAGGTTCTGGAACATACAGCCGCATGGGTATTTCAACACCGTGATGGTTGAACACTTCTGCCCGCACATCTCCTACGTCTTCCACATCTCGTGGGTATCTTGCATTATCCATGATCGCTCTAAGTTCTGAAGGCTTAATGGTAGAGAAATCAGGAATGCTGAATGCCTTAAAAGAATCCAGGAATTTTTTCATATCTCCGTATACAACCATACCAATCAATTAGGAATGCACTCAAAAATTATTACACTTTTCCAAGAGCGATCACATTGTGCGATGAGTTTGCAGATCGCCTTAATATTGCCCGCGTGCATTACCAACAAATGAACATCTCAAAGTCGCTCAAGCTTCCGCTTTATTTCACATCAGTGTCACCAGTCATAGTTATGTGGTCATACTCAGGCTTCAGGGAATATTGGCTGTTTCTGCTTCTGATCGCAGTGGTTGTTTTCATGCAGGCTGCCCTGAATCTTTCCATGGACTATTTCGATCATCTGAACGGCCGCAACCTTCGGAACGAGGACACAATGTTCCCCATTGGATCCTACCTGATCGAACATGAGAAAGCGAGCCCCGGGAAGGTAAGGGTCGCTTTCATTATAAGTGCAGTGGTTTCAGTTTCATTTGGAATCGCTATAATAGCGCTGACAGGAAAATACGATCTCCTTGTAATTGGCATTCTGGCGCTCATAGTTTCATTCATGTATGTGCTTCCGCCATTCAGATTTAATTCACGTGGTTTTGGTGAGGTATCTACATTTCTCTCATTTGGGCCATTTTCAACAATAGGATCAGCAATTGCCTTTGGAAGCAAAATTACATTGCTTGTTATCCTGGTGTCTGTGTTGCTCGGGCTTCTAGCATCCGCGATCAGGTACCTCCACCATCTTCCGGAGGATGATCCATCTGGAAGAAGGGTAGGCAAGTTCCGTTTGTTTTATCCTCTCATCCTATTCCCAGGGTTTCTGCTACTTCTCTACAACACTGTATTCCTATTCATTCTTGCCCCCTTGGTTGGTGCCTTATTACATTATTTGAGGCTTCCGAAGGGAACCATCGAGATCTCCAGGAGGACAAATCAGATTGTGGCTATACAGGTGTCAACAGCTATCCTAATAACACTTTACTTTGCCCTTATTTGACCAGCATTAGATACGCTGCTGCATTTCGCTTTTTTTGTATTTCTCCAGCACAAAGACGTCTCGGAATGGCTTCAGGTCACTCAGCGGAATCATGTATCTGCCTTCCCTATCCATGGTATAATTGGGCATCTTAACATTGCTTGAGGCCTTCACAAGGGCGCTGCTGACAGTACCCGCTTCAGGATCAATTGCAAGATTCTGTATAGTGCCCAACTGTTCCCCCTCCGGCGAAACGACACTCCTCTTCAGAATATCACCGGCAAATTTTCTAACAGGCATCTCTAAAAGAATGCACAGTATAAATAAATAAATTTGCAGAGAAAGTAGGAGGTGAAAACCTTACTGGTAAAGCCCCAGTTCCTCCACAACTTTCTTTTTCTCCCTTACGGATTTGCTTATTGTATCCGCAAGGTTCTGATAGAATTTCAGAACATCCTCGTCAACAGATGGCCTAATGACAGCCATGGCGTCAAGGAAGTTCTTCTGGTTTACCTCGGAAGCATCTGGGTTGTCCCTGTATGCCATCATGCCAGCTTCTCTGCAAAGGTTCTCAAGGTCTGATCCTACGTATCCTTCCGTTTTCTTGGCCAGCTCATTAAGATTCACATTTTTAGACAGAGGCATATTCTTTGTGTGAACCTGAAGGATCTTTAGGCGGCTAGCTTCGTCAGGCGCAGGTATGTATATGAGTTTGTCGAACCTTCCCGCCCTTAGCAGTCCCGGATCTATGATGTCTGGCCTATTTGTTGCGGCTAGAACTACAACACCCTGCAGGACCTCTATCCCATCAAGAGAAGTTAGAAGCTGATTGACTATCCTCTCGGTCACACCAGTATCCCCGTACTGCCCTCTCCTGGGTGCAATAGAATCAATCTCATCAAAAAATACTATGGCGGGGGCAACCTGTTTTGCCTTCTTGAAAATTTCCCTGACTGCTTTCTCGCTCTCTCCAACCCATTTGCTCAGAACTTCCGGGCCCTTCACTGATATAAAGTTCGCATTGCTCTCGTTTGCAACTGCCTTTGCGAGCAATGTTTTTCCAACCCCAGGTGGCCCATACAGAAGGAAACCCTTGGCGGCCCTGATGCCAAGCCTCTTAAATACTTCCGGCTTCAGCAGGGGAAGCTCTACAGTCTCCCTGAGCTCGGATTTGACATTTTCCAGGCCTCCAATATCATCCCAAGTAACATTCGGAACCTCCACTGTAACTTCTCTGAGGCTGCTAGGCTCTATGGATTTCAGTGCTTCCTTGAAATCTTCCTCTGTCACCTGCATCTTTTCAAGAAGCTCTGCAGGGATTGGCTTATCCAGATCTATCTCAGGAAGATAACGCCTGAGTGCATTCATAGCAGATTCCCGAGCAAGCGCCGCGAGATCAGCTCCCACGAAGCCGTATGTTAGCCCCGAGATCTCGTCGAGAAACTGGTTCTTCCTGTCTTCATCCATTCCAAGTGGCATTCCTCTCGTATGTATGGCAAGAATTTCCTTCCTCCCCTTCTTGTCAGGAACGCCGATATTAATCTCGCGATCGAACCTGCCAGGCCTCCTGAGAGCCGGATCGACTGCATCAATCCTGTTAGTTGCCCCTATAACTATAACGTGCCCCCTCTCCTTAAGCCCATCCATCAGAGTGAGAAGCTGGGCAACTACCCTTCTTTCAACTTCGCCCTGAACCTCCTCTCTCTTTGGGGCAATGGAATCTATCTCGTCAATGAAGATGATGGATGGAGCCGATTCCTCAGCCTTCATGAATATTTCTCTGAGTTTTTGTTCGCTTTGTCCGTAGTACTTGCTCATTATTTCTGGGCCATTTATAGAAAAGAAATTCGCCCCAGACTCATTGGCAACCGCTCTGGCTATGAGTGTTTTACCTGTGCCAGGGGGTCCGTGGAGCAAAACTCCCTTAGGCGGGTGAATTCCTAGCCGCTCAAATAGTTCAGGGTGCTTGAGCGGCAACTCGATTATTTCCCTTACCTTGCTGAGCTGATCGGATAGCCCGCCAATATCCTCGTAGCTAATCCTTGATACATCCTCAAGAACCTCTGACGCTGGTTCCTCCCTGATTTCTATCTTTGTTTCTTCGCCAACCTCAATTGGTACCTTGGATGGCTGTGTCTTTATCACCTTGAACAAAAGACCGGAGTGACCAGCCAGAGTCAATCCGGGAACACTGATGTTGTCGCCTTCAATCATAGGCCTTCTAATAAGCGCCTTTTGGACAAACTCATTTATGCCTTCTCCAAACTTGAGCCGCTGATCCTTGCGAATAATTGGAGCAAGGGTAATCCTTTTTGCCTCCTCAGTTTTGACCTTCCTTACCTTTACCTTGTCGCCAATTGATGCTCCACAGTTATTTCTCATCACGCGGTCAATTCTCACAATGCCCTTATTCTCATCCTCAGGCCTGGCTCTGTAAACACGCCCAACAGTCTTCTTGTCCTTTTCAATTTCCACCACGTCACCGATTTCAGCCCCGAGAGTAACACGTGATTCCTCATCAAGTCTGACTCGAGACATCCCTGGATCTGTGGAATTTGCTTCTGCAACTCGTAGAATTATGCCATCGCTGTAGGCCATAAATGCGTATTTCAACATTGTTATTTAAAATTACCAATCACAAAGGGAGAAATGAAAAAAGTCAAGCAGTTTCTATAGGGTTATCATCGTAGGAGATCCAGTCACTCCAACTGCCAGCGTATAAAACCGGATTCTTCCCTATGATCATCGCAGCAACAAAAGCTACACATGATGTTACACCTGAACCACAGTAAAATACTGGCTTTTCGGAAACCTGCGACAGGATAGAATGAAGTTCCTCCAGGGGTCTGAAGGAATTATCCGGAGCAAGAAGATTTTGATAGAACAGGTTCCTGGCACCAGGTATGTGGCCTGCCTTGCGGTCGATTGGTTCCTCCAAACCCAGATAACGCCTTTCGGCCCTACAGTCAATCAGATCAATCTTTCCCAAATGATCCCTGACCTTCCTCATTGAGATATTAATATTACTTGCGATTCTTGGAGTGAAATCGCACTCCCTATGATCTGGTTGCCTCCTGGTAAGGGGAAGGCCTTCCCTGGCCCAGCTGTTTATCCCTCCGTTAAGGATGTGGATGTCATTGTGACCATAGTATCTGAGCAACCAGTAGAGTCTTGCGGCGCCGGAACCGTCATCGTCATATGCCACAATGGTGTAATCATCGCAGAGACCTATCTTTTCGGCAAGCTGAATGAACTCATTCTTGTTTGGAACAGGGTGCCTCCCCCCGTGCTTTTTGATTCTTCCGCTCATATCCTCATTTAGATCAAGGAATATGGCTCCGGGTAAATGCGATTGCAGGTAAGCGTTGTGGCCAAAGCTTGTATCGGTTAACCTGTAACGGCAGTCAACCACTAAAAGGTCTTTTCTATCAATGTTGCGCTTGAGCCAGGCTGGTGTAACAAGCACTGGTAAATCTTCAGCGGCCGGCATCTACTTCCTTTATCCCAAGGAAAATTGCTTATAATTATTTTACCCACCCTAGGGACTCGAAGATATTAATTATTGACCCGTCTATCCTGATTACGGCTCATTATGAAGGCACTAGATGCTATTGATCTGATAGGAAACACCCCAATCGTGAAACTAAGAAGGATATCCCCTCCGGATGGGCCTAAAATATACGCCAAGCTTGAATGGTATAACATTGGCGGATCAATTAAGGACAGGGCTGTTCTCTACATGTTT
>JAVZLI010000060.1:0-6283 GCA_038883835.1 Thermoplasmataceae archaeon | reverse complement strand
TTATTGCAGAGGCATTTCTCATTTCCTATGAACTTAGGACAAAGAAACTTGGCTTATCGGGGAACATCACAATCAGTATTCTGGTAGGCTTGATATTTGTTTTTGGCGGCGTGGCAGTTGGCGTTATTGACCGTATGCTTATCCTGTTCGCGATGGCAACGCTTGCCAATTTCTCAAGAGAGATCATTAAGGATATCGAGGACATGAAGGGCGACGTGGATCGAAGAACCTTTCCGAGGCTTCATGGCGTCAGAAAATCCGCCATAATAGCAGGTTCAGCCGTGGGCGCTGCAATCGCCATTTCATTTGTTCCTTATTTCCTTTCAATTTTCTCTATTTATTATGTTTATGCAGTTGTTGTCTCCGACATTTTCTTCCTCATTTCTGCGGGTCTTATCACTCGGGATGCCAAGAAAAGCCAAAATGTTTCAAAACTGGCCATGGTGATAGGCCTTGTTTCCTTTGCAGTTGGTGGTATCACTTGAGAATACTCGAAATGATCAGGAGATCAGTACAGAAAAACCCTGTGCACATGACGCTTATAGATCCTGCAGCACAGTCTCCGGAACGGTCTGCGCGAATTGCCGCTGAAGCAGACACTGCCGGGACAGATTTCTTCATGATTGGCGGTTCGACA
Organism: Thermoplasmataceae archaeon; assembly: GCA_038883835.1. Classification (GTDB taxonomy): domain Archaea; phylum Thermoplasmatota; class Thermoplasmata; order Thermoplasmatales; family Thermoplasmataceae; genus UBA447. The sequence continues at coordinate 5,646 of JAVZLI010000060.1, read as the reverse complement.
AACATTGATGAAGAAACCATGGATGCGGCAATTCTTTCCATCAAGAAGGTTACGAAGAAGCCCTTGATCATTTTCCCGGGATCTTCAAACATGGTCAGCCGTTACGCGGATGCCATATATTTCCTTAGCCTTCTTAACTCCAGAAATCCGGAGTTCATAGTTGGCCATCAGGCGAGAGCCGCCCCTGCTCTCAGAAAACTGGGGATTGAAACTATTTCCATGGGCTACATTGTCTTTGAGCCGGGCATGACTGTTGGAAGGACGGGGCAGGCCAACCTGATAGCTAGCGGGGATCATCTGAGCGCAGTTTCATTTGCAATGGCAGCAGAGATGTTCGGCATGAGCCTGGTCTACCTTGAAGCCGGAAGCGGGAGTCCAGTCACAGTTGATCCTATCGCAATAAGCGAGGTCAAGAAGCATGTGAAGATACCTGTTGTTGTTGGCGGCGGAATAAGATCAGCTTCAGCGGCATCAAGCATAGTGGCCGCGGGAGCGGATGTGGTTGTCACTGGAACAGTTGCCGAACGTTCAACCTCGGTAGAAGAAGCCCTGTCGCCCATAATCAGGGCGGTGCATGAGGGCAACAGACAATTGGGGCAATCCTTTGGAAAACAATAGGTTTAATCCTACGCTTACCCTTTCAGATTATGCCAGTGGTCAGGGTAACTGTAAGGTATCATGATGGTGTAGAGGACCCAGAGGCTCTCACGATCCTCAAAAATCTGTCAGATCTTGGGTACAGTGACATAGAGAATGTCAGGATTTTGAAGGTTTACGAATTGAAAATCAATGGCACAAAACAAAAGGCAAAGAAGGTGGCCAAGGAGATTTCGGAAACAATATTGACAAATTCAGTTATACAGGAGTATATTCTGAGTGATTGAATGCCAGATTTCAAGGTAAAGTACAGAATGATTGGTTCCAACAGAAGGGAAATACCTATTACCGGTCTCGATGGCGATTCGCTCGTAAATATTAGCGAAGTGATGGGGCTTGGGCTAAATCTTGAGGAAATGATCAGGCTGAGGGATTATTTCCTCGGCATTGGAAGGGATCCAACTGATGTGGAACTTCAAGCGATGGCCCAGGCATGGAGCGAACATTGCTGCTACAAATCATCCAAATTCTACTTGAAAGAGAATTTTTCTAACATATCCAAGGGCCCGGCAATTCTTGCCATGGAGGACGACGCTGGAGTGGTGGAGTTTGATGAAGACTATGCGTATGTGATAAAAATGGAGAGCCACAACCATCCCAGTGCCATAGAGCCTTACGGGGGTGCAGCCACAGGGGTGGGCGGAATAATAAGGGACATACTATGCATGGGCGCCCTCCCCATAGCACTCATGGATTCCCTCTATTTTGGGGAAGCGTGGTCAAACAAGAAAGATGGTGGGCTATCTCCGAGGTATATAATGAACAATGTTGTTGCCGGCGTGAGAGATTATGGGAACAGGGTCGGCATTCCGAATGTAAGCGGTTCAATTTCCTTCGATCCGAGTTTCAACGGTTCCCCACTCGTTAATGCGGGGTGCCTCGGCATTGTTAGAAAGGACAGGATCGTCCGCAGCAAGATAGACAGGGCTGGGGACATCATAATACTTTGTGGAGGAAGGACGGGCAGGGATGGCATACATGGAGTAAATTTTGCCTCTGCAACGCTCGGAGGGCCGAAGGAGGTCTCGAGGAGTGTAGTCCAGCTCGGAAATCCAATCCTCAAGGAACCTTTGATCCACGCTATCCTTGAATTGAACGACCTTGGCATTATACATGGAATGAAAGATCTAGGAGGAGGTGGGCTTTCCAGTTCAGTTGGGGAGATGTGCCTTGCTGGCGGCCTAACCGCATCCATAGACCTTTCTGCAGTCATACTGAAGGAGAACGACATGGAGCCATGGGAGATCTGGGTTAGCGAGAGCCAAGAAAGAATGTTGCTTTCAATAGATGAGGGAGACCTTCCGAAACTTGATTCAGTATTCAAAAAGTGGGACATAGAATACAGCGTCCTAGGAAGGAGTGAGCCAGGGTCAAACCTTAGGCTTTACTTTCACGGCGAACTCGTGTTTGATCTTGACCTCAATTTTGTTACATCTGGCCCCATATACTGCAGAAACTATACCTTGCCAGAGAAAAGAAGCAGGGAGATGGTGCTCCCACCTGAACCTGCGGATATTAAGGCATTCATAATGGAAGCGCTGTCATCTCCGTACCTTTCAAGCAGGGCTCCTGTAACTAGGCAATATGATCATACAGTAAGGGGGAAGACGATCATACGGCCACTTACGGGAAAGCCGAACAGAGAGACGCACTCTGACGCAGCTGTTATCCGGCCTTTTCGGACATCCAGCAGAGGGATTGCAATTACTGCGGGCTCGAGGTTTGACATGGTCCATATCGATCCATATGTGGGGACCATAGCCACCATGTCAGAGGCGTTTTGCAACATCCTGGCAAGCGGAGGCATTCCACATAGCGTAGTTGACTGCCTCAATCTGGGAAACCCCGAGGAACCTGAAATAATGGGCCAATTGATTGAAATAACAAGGGCAATTAGCTCATTCTGCAAAAAATTCGGTTTGCCAGTCGTGGCTGGCAACGTGAGCCTTTACAACCAGTACAGGAAAAATAACGTGAAGCCAGCTCCAACAATACTTATGGCAGGGATTGTAAGGGATGTGGCAAAGGTCATTACGGCTGAATTCAAATCTCCAGGCAATCGTATTTACATTCTTGGAAGGGTTGACAACAATCTGGGTGGCAGCCAGATAATGAAGATCCTCGGCATAGATTCTGCAGGGCTTCCGTGGTTTGATCTAGATATGATCGGATCACTGGGATCTGTATGGCAGGAACTTGTCGACAGTGGTGTACTAGAAGCTGCGCACGATGTTTCGGAAGGGGGCCTGATCCAAAGTCTCCTTGAAATGTCCTTTGGTTCGGATTTGGGATTCGATGTGGACCTAACACAGGTTGGAAGATTCAGAACATTCGAGAAGCTCTTTTCTGAGGGAGGCCCGGCCATTGTCATTGAAGTTAAACCAGAAAACCAGGATCTCTTAAAAGAGATAATGGGCACACGTGTGCCATACACCGATGTTGGTGTAGTGACCGATGGCACCATACGATTGAGTGACTTTGGCCTTGTCAGGCTTGAATCATACGTGGACGAATTCAAGAAGGCATGGGAAAGCGGACTGCAGAAGCTGATGTGATGCCGAAATTTTATGCGGCATTGTAAAAAGTACCAACTTTCTTTTGCAAACAATTAAAAACAAAAAAACACTCATTAATTATGACCGATGAGTTGCCGGAAATTAGACATTCACATCCCTACGTAATGTATGACATGATCAGGGACATCCCCAAAGGCATAGATGGTACCCTAAAAAAGATGGAACCCTTCGAGGGTAAGAACCTTCCGGAGCCGCTTATATTTACAGGTAATGGGACAGCTTATCATTCCGCAGTGCTTGGTGCCCAGTTTCTGTCAAGAAGCGGCGTCAAATGGGATCATGTACAGGCCTACGAACTGATGCACTACCGCGAACCTCAAGGTTCGATTATGGCTTTTTCACACACTGGAAAGACGAAATCTACCGTGGATGTGGTGCGATACTACAGAAAGAAACTTCAAACGGTAGGAATAACACATTATCCAGAGTCACCTCTCGCTCAGGAAGCGCACGTCGCATTTGTCATTGGAAATGGCCCGGATGCATCTCTCTGCAACACAAAGGCATTCTTTGACAATGTGTTTGCCTCCCTCTTTATATCCAACAGGATTGGGAATCTTGGGCTAGATTTAAAGGCTTACAGAAATGCAATATCCAGGGAGATCGCTGGAAAAGAAGAGCGTGTCAGGGCAATAGTGAAAGACTTGTCTGGAACCAGGGACATCTTTGTTTTGGGGGCAGGACCAAATTACATAGCTGCCAGGGAGGCCGCACAGAAGATGAAAGAATCTACGCACCTTCACGCGGAGGGTATTGAGCTCGAGGAGTTTAACCATGGTTGTACAGCAGTGATCGATGAGAACACAACGGTTTTCATAATATCAGGGGAAAAGGATGAAGAGCGTACCTCAGATATCGTAAGGGCTTGCCGGGAAGTTGGCACAAGGACGGTCGTCCTGAACTCAGAGGGGGACTATGCGATTGATGTTGATTTCATTGGAGACAATCTGTTTCTGCCCATTATTTCCATGGTTGACCTGTATTACTTTGCCTACTTCATGGCGGTGGAACGAGGCATAAATCCAGACTACCTTAGATTTGAGGACAAGCGCTATCTCAACTTTGATTCAATAGTCTTTCCACCCGGAACACACTGAATTCACGGATTTGGCAGAAGCTTATTCCTAAGGCTTTCCATTGCTGTGGCCACATTTTTCCGTGCGTTTTCAGCGGTGGCATCATAGGAAATGATTTCAACGTCAATTGAAAATTTGTTTCCCTCAAATTTGAGCGGATGGGTTTTTATGAAAATCTTTCCGTCCCATTTCTTCATCTCAGCCTCAACATACGGTGCCGCAACACTTTCAAGGATTCCATCAAACCTTTCAGTGGCCTCATAATATGCAAGATTTGGGTTGGTGAGGAGATCCTTCTGGGAATCCAGGATCGCTTCCATCTCCCTTGGCACGCCGGGCAGTATCAGTATATTCTTCCCATTGTGGCTGATTCTTACTCCGGGAGCAGTACCTTCAGGGTTCCAGATGGGCTCGGATCCCTTTGGGATCATTGCCATTTTCCTTCTTGCAGGCGTCATCTCAAGGTTTTGTTTCTTAAGCTTTGACTGCAGCATTTCCAGTGCCCTCTGATCTAGGACAACTTCAAGGCCAAGTGCCCTGCCTATTGAATCAATCGTGATATCGTCGAATGTTGGGCCAAGGCCACCAGTTGTGATAACCATATTGGATACTGCAAGTGATTCATTGACAGCGTAGGCTATTTCTTCAAATTCATCCCTGACTATGTAGCCTCTCTTCACGGTATTTCCAAGAACTGTAACATATTTGCAAATAAAGGTGAAATTGGAATTGAGTGTTTTTCCCCTTAAAAGCTCGTTTCCAATTGAAATAACCGAAATGTCCATATCAAGCGTTCCTTTTATTGACCTTTCTCTGATGTTTTTCTATCTTATCCTTAAGCTTCTTAAGACCGTAGGCATCAAGTGGTTCCTTTTTCTTTTGCACCCATGCCTTCAGTTTTTCCCTATACTCACTATCCTTGCACATATCGAGTGCATTGATTTCAAATTTTTCCAGGTTCCTAAGCTGTGCCATTCTTGATCAAGTATATAATGTTAAACTTCCTAAAAATATCACTCAGATCCGACTCTCATCGCCCTCAAGGAACCTAGAGGAAATTGCTGAGGGAACAGGATAAGCCTGAATAAGGCCGGTCACACTGAGACATTAAGCAATGCGATCACAATGATCAGGGCCATGTTGAGCAACGCAATCAGAATAACAAGGAGGAAGATCCTCCAGCGCTTGTTCACAGTGCCGAAGGTCTTCCCCAATGTTAAATTTTACTGGTAACTTATTTATTTAATGGGGGTTGTATTTCTCCTGTCTGACGAATGATTTCCCTATATCTGGCAAGCTCTTCTTTAAAACTCTTTATAAATTTCTCACCCCGCATG
>JAVZLI010000059.1:0-6287 GCA_038883835.1 Thermoplasmataceae archaeon | reverse complement strand
TGTAAGGACAGACTCTATGGCTTACAATGAAAAAGCCCATCTTATGCTTCCTGTTGACGGCTCTTACAACAGGTTCACAGCACATTGCAACAGTTCTGAAACAAGATTCTTTATCACAAGTTCCTCTTCCATCGGCCTGAGAAGGATGGAGAACTTTTTCCTTCGTGTCTACAGGGCCACCTCAAGGATCACAGACGAGACGCCGATTCCCGCTGAATCATTCACAATAACGGAGAGAAGGATCAGGCCGCCTCGGTTTGTGTTTTTTCCACGCTTTATAAGGAACATTTTCGACATGCCCTATGTCCTAGGCCTGCAGGATATCATTTACGAAGTTACCCTGGTCTCCGGGCGAAGGTACAGGAAGAAAAATGGCTATAACTATTACATAGCCATAGGGACAACCGACCCATCTGGCATTGCATCCGCGATGGGGTATGTGGAGGATGAGATCAGGCAGATCAACTCAGGTACGCGATCAAGGTTAAGGATAAAACCATTTAAGAAGTTGGTTGACAACAGGTTCTCCGATCCACTTTCCCTCATGAATATTATCCGAATCCCTTCGGAGAGGGAGAATCCTGAATGATTAGGGCTTTCTGCCCTGGTTTTCGAGGGAGAAAGTCGGGGTAGTGTATCTTCTTCTGCTCCCAAAGGGCCTGAAGTACTGGCCATTCCCCCTGTAAAATTTTGAGAAAAATTCAACGTACAGAAGCCTTGCCCCCTGGATCCCGGGTTCAAACACGGCTATTACGATGTTGAACATCTGGCCCAGTATGAGTATGATCACGCCAACCACGGCAAACAGGGGGGACTTTGCGACACCCTTCAGAAATATTAGGTCGATAACCTCAGAAAGTATTACGGATGCAAGCAGAATCCCCAGAATCCTTGTGTATGACAGAATGTGGCTAATGATTGAAAGGACCTCTATAGCACCTGTCGCCCTTTCCATTGCCACCACAATGCCAACTCCTGCCACTATCATCCCAACTGAAATAGGAGTGCTTGGGCTTACTGAAAAATTGAATGAAAGGGTTCTGTGTATCAGGTTAAGCCCGAAGATGGCGAATCCCCACGCTATTAATATCCATCCTATCTTGGAGACCATGCCCTTCATGTGGCTCCTGTAGATCTCATTGATCATGCCAAGGATAAGCCCAAAGGTCACCATGGCGAGCCCTATGTAACCAGTGAACAACAATAGTTTTGGCACAGTTAGGGAAAATGGAAAAATCGCCGGAGGAGTAGGGGGAAAAGAACCTATATGTGCTCCATAAAATCCTGGGGTCATTTCAAAAACCGTAATTGGGAGGAGAGGGAATCCGAAGAAGGAATTGAAGAGAAGGCCAACAACGATAGCCCCTATGGATGCAACCATCAGAGTTTTTCCCAGGATAGTCAGAGGCCCGCGGCCAAATATTGTTAACGCAAATCTTGACAGGGACTTTGGGATTATGGTTCTGCTTCCAGGGTGCTCAAGTTTCCTGACAAGCCATAGGGATGCAAGAAATATTACAAGGCCATACCCCCAGTCCCCAACCATTATTGCAAAGAAAACCGGGAATATGATTCCGAACACTATGGTTGGGTCTATTTCATACTCCTGCGGCAAGGAGTAGAATCTCACAAAAAACTCGAATATTTTAAACCGTCTTGGGTTTGAGAGCATTGTGGGAGGCTGGGCATCTGTTTTTATTTCATGCACAACGACCTGGTTCTCAGCAACCTCCTCGAGGAGCCTCACCATGGAGCCATAATGCCTTTCCGGTACCCATCCCTCAATAACAAATGCGCCCTTTGTCGAAAGCAGCCGTTCAGAGACCTCAAGCTTTCTGTTCTCTATTTCAAGGGCTTCTGTGATCTGGGCTATTTTCTCGTAATGCTGTGAGGAAATGGATCTTATATGGTCCTGTACTTCGGAAAGTGTTTTCTCAGCAGTTATTTTCTTTTCCTTAAGGCTATTCAGGTAGTCCTCAGGCAACCCTTCCATTCTTGGTATTGCCGTCAGGCGAAGCCCGAAAGTGCTTGCGGCCCTTGCAAGTTCAGCATCCCTGTCAGCCGGCACAGTTATTACAACGGTAGAACTACCGCCCTTGATAATGGTGCCATTCATAGACCTTACAGACGAAAGAAAACCATCATCAATCTCCCCATCATCCAACAGGTACGAAGACAACGATGTTGAACTGAAAACAGAAAGGTCGCATTTTAGAGGGGCAAGTTTGCTGGAAACCTTCTCCCTAAGGCCGATTTCCTTTATCTCTGAAAGGAGGTCTGATTCCTTTGCCTTCAGCTCCTTCAAGTCTGCTTCTATTTTTATGCCGTTTGCAGCCGAGATCAATTCATCCAAGCTGTTGAAGCTGGCCTGCCCATTTACTGGCACAGGAGGAAGTGCGGAAAGAAAACCCCTGAACTTCTGATAGAGAGTGTTCACGGTCCTATAGGTTTCTGACTGTCTCTGCGTAGTTAGCTCTGATATGATATCCTTTCCTACCTGTTCTATCTGGACAACTCCAGCGTCGTGGAGGGCACTTACGATACGGTCTCTCTTCTCATTGCTTCCTATGATGCGGATCCTGAGCATCTTCTCCGGTCTAAGAGCCATTACGCTGCACCCAGATATTCATCCATCAGGGAGTCGATTATCTTTTCAAGCTCATCATTTCCCAGAGTGATCTTCATTCTTCCAGCCTTTTCCCGGGCGGAACTGATAATCTCCTGCGCTCGTGACTCTGATCTTGATCTCACAGCATCAAGTCTGGATTGCATTTCCTCCTTGGCCTTCAATTCTTCCAGCTGCAGCTCCTGTGACAGCTTCTCCTTCAAATCTTCCAGCTCAGCCTCCTTCTCAGACTTGAGGTTCTCTATCATCTTCTGGGTCTCTGCCTCCTTGTCCTTTATTATCTTGAGCATTTCCAGGTCTTCCATTTCACATCACCTTCAGAAGTATTACCGCCAGAACGATTAGAGATATCAGCGGATTCCCTATCAAGAAGCCTATTCTGAGTTTCCTAAAGATCCTGAGGTTCCTGTTGTTAAGGAAATCTTCCCTGGTGGGCATTGGCAATGGCTTCACCCTAAATTTCTCAGGAATATACCGATACCATATCTTCAAGACGAATTCTCACCCCTGTTTGTGATCTTCCTCTTTATCATCTTCAGAGTGGTGAAGGTGTCTCTTTCTATCTCATCAAGCCGCATTCTAATTGCTTTTGCGGTTCCGACGAGTTGAGGAATAAGTATGTTTTCTATTGCGTTGGATCTTCGCTTCGTCTTGTCTATTTCGTGCAGCAGTTTTCTCATGGAGTTCTCCTTCTCAGCTATCTGTACGATAGTCTGATACACGGACTCAAAAAGCTTTATTGCGTCATTGACAGATGTTGGTATACTCGAAGCCCTGTATGTGTTGCTCAGAATCGTCTGGTTGTACTCAAGGTTCAGTTCAGGTATCCTGACGCCCATCACATTCTTCAGGTTAACGCCTATTGATGGATTGGATGACATATAAGCAATTCGCTCGATGGTCATCCTCCCATTTATCATTTCCGCCATTCGTACTGTGTTTATGGCCTCTTCCACTTCGCTCCTCAAGTTTTCCCTGAGCCCCTTGACCGTCCTGCTTATGGAAAAAAACTCCATTACAAGGGATGATCTCTTCATTTTTAGGAGATCAAGCCCTCTTTTGGCCAGTTTTATTCTTCTGTTAGTGCGAATCAGTTCAATCCGTGTTGGCTTTATCTCAATCTGCGGCATTGTCCCCTCTCTTCCATTTGCCGTATTTCTGTATGAATTCCCTCTTCACACGCTTCATGTCATCTTCAGGAAGGTTTGAAAGAAGCTCCCAGCCCAGATCAAGCGTGGTTTCTATGGACCTGTCTTCGAAGAAATCCTGGTTCGCATACCTATGCTCAAAGAGGTCAGCGAATTTTAGGTACTGCCTGTCCTTTGCGCCAAGGGCCTCCTCGCCAACAATGGCACTCAGGGACCTTAAATCTTTCCCGTTTGCATAGGCAGAGTAAAGCTGGTCAGCAACGCCCCTGTGGTCCTCTCTTGTTCTCCCCTTTCCAATACCCTGGTTCATAAGCCTTGATAGCGACGGCAGAACATCTATTGGGGGATAGATGCCCTTTCTCTGGAGATCCCTGCTTAACACAACCTGCCCCTCTGTTATGTATCCAGTCAGGTCAGGGATTGGATTTGTTATGTCATCTCCAGGCATCGTAAGTATGGGTATTTGAGTTATAGATCCGTTCTTTCCCTTGATCTTCCCTGCCCTTTCATAAATAGTGCTCAGGTCTGTGTACATGTAACCCGGAAAGCCCCTTCTTCCTGGCACCTCTTCCCTGGCGGCAGAAATCTCCCTCAGGGCTTCGCAGTAATTTGTCATATCTGTAAGTATAACAAGTATGTGCATGTCCCTCTCGTATGCCAGATATTCAGCCACCGTAAGGGCAATCTTTGGAAGTATCAGCCGCTCCATGCTGGGGTCTGAGGAAAGATTTAGAAACATTACAGTTCTCGAGATCGCACCAGTCTTTGTGAACTCGTTTATGAAGTAATTTGCCTCCTCGCTGGTAATACCCATCGCCCCAAAAATGACAGCAAACTCCTCACTGCTCCCCGGAACTTTTGCCTGCCTTGCGATCTGGGCAGCAAGCCTGTTGTGTGGAAGACCAGCAGACGAGAATATTGGAAGTTTCTGCCCCCTCACCAAAGTATTCATTCCATCTATTGTCGATATGCCAGTTTCGATGAACTCAGACGGCTCCTCTCTAGAATAAGGATTGATGGCGTTTCCGACTATGTCCACTTTCTCCTTTGATATGACCGGCGGAAGGTGATCAATAGGATGGCCCAAACCGTTGAATATCCTTCCAAGCATTTCATCCGAAACGTATGTAGTTGCAGTAGTTCCAAGGAATTTCACCTTGGTTCCAGACACATCCATCCCTGACGTCGGCCCGAAAACCTGAACAATGGCAAGCCCGTCCCTGGTGTCAAGAACCTGGCCTGTTCGAGTTTCTCCATTGCTCAACGTTATTTCGACAAGCTCATTGTAAGAAGCGTCTCTGATTTTTTCCACAAACAGAAGAGGGCCAGAAATCTGGCTAATCGTCCGATAGCTTATCTGTGGCATCACTTCACCTCCACAATTTCCTTCAGCTCATTTTTCAGGTCTAAAAGTGTCTGCTCAAGGTAAGTTGGGAAGTCCTTTTCAGGTATTTCCTTCATCCTGGATATTTTTCCCCGCACCTTCATGGATTCCAATTCATTCATGGTTATGCCCCTCTCGAGGGCTTCACTCTGTGATCTGCCAAGTTCCAGTATTGCTTTCAGCATGCCATATTGCTTATTTATTGAACAGTATTGATCAATTTCATCGAAGGCACTCTGCTGCAGAAAATCTTCCCTGATTATCCTTGCTATGTCAAGGGTGTTCTTCTCCCTCTCCGGAAGTGCGTCATACCCCACCAGTTGAACAACCTCCTGGAGTTCAGCCTCTTTCTGAAGTATGCTCATTGCCTCATCATACAGGGTACCGAAATCCTCCGCCACATGCTCATTGTACCACTTTTTGAGTTCGCTCTGGTAAAGGGAGTAGCTGTTGAGCCAGTTTATTGATGGAAAATGTCTTCTTGAGGCAAGAGAAGAATCAAGGGCCCAGAAAACCCTTGTAACCCTAAGGGTGTTCTGCGAAACAGGCTCAGAAATGTCACCGCCTGGAGGTGAAACAGCACCAACGATTGTTATGGAACCAAATCTTTCATTATCAGATTTCACTACGGCACTTCCGGATCTCTCGTAGAACTCTGAGAGGCGCCTTCCAAGATATGCGGGATATCCCTCTTCCCCGGGCATCTCTTCGAGCCTCCCGGAAATTTCCCTCAAGGCTTCAGCCCATCTTGACGTACTATCAGCCATAAGGGCGACATCATAGCCCATGTCCCTGTAATACTCAGCAATAGTGATTCCGGTGTAAATACTGGCCTCCCTGGCTGCAACTGGCATATTTGATGTGTTTGCAATGAGAACAGTTCTTTCCATTAATGGGCGTCCAGTATTCGGATCCTGGAGTTCAGGGAAGGTGGTAAGAATTTCTGTCATTTCGTTTCCTCTCTCCCCACAGCCGACATAAACAACCACGTCGCTATCGGCCCATTTGGAAAGCTGATGCTGGACAACGGTATTATGCAGCACGATCCCTCCCAGGCCGCCAATGAAATTGCTTCCGAAATCAGGCACGTAGAAATCATAAACGTTGAATGGCCCCTTTAGCAACTCTA
>JAVZLI010000058.1:0-6313 GCA_038883835.1 Thermoplasmataceae archaeon | reverse complement strand
TACTAATAACGTTGATCAGGTAGTGGAGGCCGCTTCCCGTTCCGATATACGTGACCTAATAGGCCGCAATGTAATACAGAGAAGGCAGAAGAAAGGCAATTCAAATTATCGTCTCAAGAAACGCATTCTTCAGAGATCAAAGGAACGAAGGAGGGGCCCTGGATCTATTAAAGGTACAAAATATGCAAGATTTCCCAGAAAGGACAGGTGGGTAAAGACCGTGAGGGCCCTCAGGGACGAACTCAGGAAGCTAAAATCAGAGGGGACGATTAACAGCAGAGAATACCGCAGATTCTACCTCGAAATTAAGGGCGGCTCAATTAGATCAAGATCTCAACTTGTTTCACATGTCAAGAGCAATATTGGCAGGAGTGATAAGTGATGGCGCAGATTCTAACATTGAGACGGAAAAAGGAAGGCATCACTGATTACAGGAAGAGGCTGAGGTTGTTGCGGTCAGGCCTGCCCAGAGCAGTAGTTAGGATAACCAACAGAGGGGTACTTGTCCAAATTGTTTCCTACGATCCCATGGGAGATCGCGTTATGGTTACAGTTACAGATCGTTCACTGGCTAAGGCTGGACTAAATGTTACGGGAAATAGCACTCCCGTATGTTACCTGGCTGGTTACTTCGCTGGTACGAAGGCAAAAAACAAGAAGATCAAGGAAGCTGTGTTAGATTCAGGGCGGCACAAGGTTATTAAGGGTGGCAGAATAGCAGCTGTTCTTAATGGGCTGGTTGATGCTGGCCTAAAGGTTCCGCATGATAAGTCTGTCTTTCCCAGCAAGCAGAGATTAAATGGTCAGCACCTCAAGAATAAAATTGAGCCAATTAATACATTAAAGGAGAAACTGGTGGTGAATAAATGACAGAAGAGACTTGGATTCCCAGGACGCAACTCGGGAAGCTGGTTGCTTCTGGAGAGATTAAAACCCTTTCGGAGGCCCTTAGAACAAAGCTTCCTCTTAAGGAATACCAGATAGTGGACTACCTTATCCCAAACCTGAAGGATGAGGTGATTGATATTGAGAGAGCGCAGCGAATGACAGACTCAGGTAGAAGAATGAATTATTCTGTTACAGCTGTTGTGGGTAACGAAGATGGGTTTATAGGAGTTGGAAGAGGAAAGGCTAAGGAAGCGGCCCCTGCAATAAGGAAAGCCATTAACAACGCAAAAATGAATATACTGGAAATACGCAGGGGTTGTGGCTCTTGGGAATGTGGCTGCGGAAGGGCGCATACCCTGCCATTCCTGGTTGTGGGGAAATCTGGTTCTGTACAGGTTACTCTTAAACCAGCTCCACAAGGTGTTGGAAGGGCTGTGGGAGATATAGCCAAAATAGTCCTCAGGATGGCTGGCATCGAAGATGCTTGGGGGTCAACCACTGGGCATACAAAGACAACGGTTAACTATGCGCTCGCGGCTTTCGATGCAATGAGGCAGACGGTTAAGATGAAAATAAACCAGTCACTTGTCCTGAGTACACCCATATACGTAGGGAGTGTTTCAAATGCTGGCAGTAATCAGAGTTAGAGGGAGTACAGGCATACGGCCGCAGGCTCAGCGTACCGCTGAACTCCTGAGGCTTCATAGGATTAACCATCTTGTCCTTATTGAGGATAACCCGGTATATAGGTCAATGCTTCAGCGAGTCAAAGACTATGTTACCTGGGGTGAGATTGATCAAGATACCCTTCAGCTTCTGCTAAAGCACAGGGCCAGGCTCAAGGGGAGAAAACCACTTCAGGAGGAAAATCTGAAGGAAATAGCGGGTTACGCTACCTTCGCAACTCTTTCCAAGGCCCTTATGAGTGGAAAGGTGCAGTACAAAGATATAAAAGGGATAGTGCCTGTACTGAGGATGCATCCGCCAAGGGGTGGATACGAATACATCAGAAAGAGTTACCAGCAAGGAGGGACTACTGGCTATAGAGGCGAAAGCATCAATGCCTTGATCAGGAAGATGATACTTCCGGGGGTTGATCTAAATGGTAAGAACGAGAACTAAGAAGCTCCGGGGTGGTCATTACGGCCGCGGCTGGAAAGCTGGAAGAGGAAAGGGCAAAAGAGGGGGGTCAGGCATGTCCGGACTGGGCAAACACAGGTGGGTCTGGTTGCTCAAGTACGACAGGGACCATTTCGGCGGAAAGGGTTTCACAAGCCATCACCAAGCAAAGGTTGAGGTTCCCATTACACTGTCAGAACTCTCAGAAAACCTTCCCTCACTCATGACCTCCGGGTTCGCGAAAATGAATAAGGATGAGGTTGAGGTTGATCTCACATCAGCGGGCTATGACAAGCTCCTTGGATCTGGAGAGTTTAGATATCGAGGTAAAATAAGGGTACACAGGGCAACCGAAAAAGCATTAAGCAAGCTTTCAGCTAACGGTGTTACGGTAGAGACAGATGCAGGAAGTTCAGAGGAATAAATCCGCAGCCTTTCCTGTTGCCATAATATTTGCGCTAGTTATGGCCGGGTTTTGGTATTTTGGCCACCTTGGCCCGATCAAGCTAGCTGTCGCAGGTATTCTGACTGCTCCTGTATTTTTCCTGTCATATCTGGTTATAAGCTATAAGGGGCCGAAGCAGAGCAAGCTTTATGGGCTGGAGTATCTCACTTCAAAGCTTCCAGCTGTGAGAAAAGCTAGAGGCCATGTACAATTCAAGTACAAGCTGATGTGGACTGGCCTTATAGTAATCCTCTACTTTGCCCTTACCAACATTTACATATACGGTTTAAACACGAGCCAGACAGTTGATGTTTTTGCTTCTTTCAGAGCAATATTTGCCGGCGCCAACGGAACTCTTATGGACCTTGGTATCGGGCCAATTGTAACAGCAAGCATAGTTATGCAGTTGTTTGCTGGTGCTAAAATTTTCAACATCGATCTTCAAAATTCTCAGGATAAGGCAATATATCAAGGCGTCCAGAAGCTTCTCGTAATTGTCATGATATTTGTTGAAGCTATTCCACAGGCTTTTGGATATCTTGTTCCTGATGCAGGCCTAGTGAGCAACCTCAACAGCTTGGCACCGGGGTTTGGGCATTTCCTCGCTGAAACAATAATAGTGTTGCAGCTCTTTTTTGGTTCTTACCTTGTATTCCTGATGGATGAAGTGGTATCCAAGTATGGAATAGGCTCTGGAATATCTCTTTTCATTGCAGCCGGTGTTTCCCAACAGTTGGTAACAGGCACCTTCAACTGGTTGCCGCAAAGCTCCCTCGTAGGTTTGTCGCTGAGCAATCCGCCAGCAGGGGCTTTACCCAAGATGATATACATTCTGATGAACTCTGGATCAAGCTACCTTGTCCAGAATGGAATTTTACAGATAATGTTCCAACAGCCAAATCCAATGATCGCTTTAATTGGCACGGTCCTCATATTTTTCATCGTGGCATACTTCCAGAGCAGCAAGATTGAGCTTCCAATATCCCATGAGAGGGTCCGGGGAGCGAGAGGCAGATACCCGCTACAGTTATTTTATGCTTCTAACATACCAGTAATACTAGCAACAGCGTTGCTTGCCAACGTCTCTATGTGGACTCTTCTGTTCTGGAGCAGCCCTGTGCTTAGCCATGTACCAATCCTTGGGCATAACCCATTGCTTGGTTCATATCCGACTGCCGCCCAGATTAGTTCCCTGAATATTTCTCAGACCACACCAACGGGTGGGCTGGCATTCTACCTGTTCTCTCCAAATGGCCTTTCTGACTGGCTGTTCCCGATACTTCAACCTTCCGCATATCAGAACATACTTCTGGGGCATGCCCCATGGCAGGAGGGGGTGCACGTAGTAGTATTCCTAGGGTTCATGGTTTTTGCCAGTATTCTATTTGCAAAGTTCTGGATAGAGACCACAAACATGGGCCCTTCTGCCGTCGCTAAACAGATAATGAGCAGCGGAATGCAGATACCGGGATTCAGGCGCGATCCAAAGGTCATGGAGCGAGTGTTGAACAAATATATTCCCGCCATAACCGTGTTCAGCGGTGCTGCAGTGGGCCTTCTGGCTGCCGGCGCAAACCTTATTGGGACTGTTGGAAACACTAGCGGTACAGGTCTCCTTCTCGCAGTTGGGATTGTTATACAGTTTTACGAAGCAATGGGCAGGGAGCAGTTGATGGAGATGCACCCTGTAATAAGGCAGTTTTTCGTGGGTGGTTGATTGAGAGCAGTTGTTTCTGGAGTTGCCGGAGTTGGTAAATCTACTGTGCTTGAGATACTTAAAAAGAAGACAAATTATGATGTCATAAATTTTGGAACTCTTATGTTCGAAATGGCCAGGGATATAAATATAGTCAAGAATAGGGACGAAATTAGAAAACTGTCAATAGATACCCAAATAAATCTCCAGAAGAAGGCGTCAGCTGCCATAGGCCGCATGAATGATGTTGTGATAGATACCCACATGAGCATAAAAACCCCTGACGGGTACTGGCCTGGGCTTCCCGAGTGGGTACTTAGGGAGCTTAAGGTTTCGGCTTACTTTCTTATCGAAGCCGACCCAGCGGAGATATTCAAAAGGAGATCAAACGACCTCTCCAGGGCCCGAGATAATGATTCCATCGATGGAATTAGGGAACACCAGGAAATGAACAGGTATTACGCAGCGGCATATTCTGTCTATACTGGCGCGACAGTAACCCTTGTTGAGAACATGGATGGAAAACCTGAGATAGCAGCTCAGAATATAGTATCGAGGTTGATGCATCATGACTGAGCAGCCAAAACAGGCCGTGTCAAGAAATCAACAGATATCCTCGGCGCAAGCTCAGGCCATGAGGTCACAGACAACGTTCATGATGATCTACATGGTTATCACAATGTTCTCTCTGATCATAATAACTGATACGACCTTGAGGAATCTCATTGGATCAGCAATGTCATATGTTCTCGTTCCGTTGATCGGGTTCCACTATTCATATCCCCTAATCACGATTGTTCTCGTCGGTGTTCTTATTGGGCTAATTACCTCCATACCCAGATACTTTTTTACAGATTGGGTCAGAATGGGCAGAATGCAGCAAAGGATGAGGCATTATAACAAACTATTCCAGGAGGCGTATAGAAACAATCAAAGAGACAAGATACAAAAGCTCAATAAAATAAGGAGCGAAATGAGCATAGAACAGATGCAGTTGAGCATGAATACAACGAAACCTCTGATCGTACTTACTTTCTTCACACTTCTTCTTTTCGCGTGGGTATATTATTTCATATCACACCTTAGCTACCAGATTGTCGCCTTTCCCTGGGACTATAACATAAATATAGCGAGTTCTCACATTTCCGTCATGCCGTACTGGGTCCCCGCTTACTTTTTCTCTAGCCTTGTCGTCGGTTACTTCGCTACCATGATAATTAAGTACTTCGACTTCACATTTAAGCTTCGCAAAATGGGACCCAAAGAGGTCCAGAGCAATGCTGATAACAATTAGTGGCCCCATTGGATCAGGAAAATCCACAGTGGGCAAAATAGTGGCCGACAAACTTGGGTATGAATTCTTTTCAGGTGGGAGCATATTCAGGCTTGCCGCATCCCAACACGGGATGACTGTTGAGGAATATAATGTCTATTCGGAGAACCATCCTGAGGTCGACATTAACCAGGATAACATGTTGAGGGATTATATGTCGATCCATGACAGGGTTGTCGTTGAGAGCAGGCTTGCAGGGTGGATCTGCCTTTCAAACGGCATTCCTTCCTTCAGGGTTTATCTTACAGCTCCTATTGAGGTAAGAATTAAACGCGTAATGGAACGTGAGGGAGACGGAGATGGCGTCAGGGAAAGGATACTTATTAGGGAATCCTCAGAAATTAAGCGATACAGTAAGCTGTACGGTGTAGATTACACGGATCCCTCACTATACAATATGGTTATTGACACTGCCGATCTGAACCCCAAGGAGGTCGCTGATAGAATTGTCTCAAAATTTGCAGAATATTGATGGCTTTGTCATAATAGACAAGCCAAAGGGCCCAACTAGCCATCAGGTTGACCACTGGGTGCGGCAGATTACCGGGATTGACAAGGTTGGCCACATAGGCACACTTGACCCCAATGCCTCTGGGGTGCTTGTAATGGCACTTGGCAAGGCAACAAAATTAATTGACATAATCCATGAAATGCCCAAGGAGTACATCGCAGTGCTCCGTTTGTATTGTGACGTACCGTCCGACAAGCTAGATTGGGCTTTCTCTGAATTTAGGGGAGACATATTCCAGATACCTCCAATGAGGTCAGCGGTAGCAAGAACCCTCAGAATCCGGAAGATCTATGACCTATCTATAATTGAAAGGCAGGATCG
>JAVZLI010000057.1:0-6324 GCA_038883835.1 Thermoplasmataceae archaeon | reverse complement strand
TGGCATACACCTATAGGCGAGAATCAAACATCTCAACCATCGCTGCGGCCTCAGTTATTATGCTGAACAGTGGATATCTGGCTCAACTTACTCTTGGGTTTTGGGATATCCTTTGGGTAATGCTCTCTGCCTTGTCCATAATCTCCTATAGGAGGCCACTTGTATCTGGCTTAATCTTTGGCGTGGCACTGGCTTTAAAACAGACTCCTGTGCTTTTGGCACCCTTCATTCTAATATGGATATACCAAAACGAAAGGATTAGGGCAGCATCCTTATGGGTACTTGGCACCGTGGCCACATTTCTGGCCTTTAATGGGTATTATATATTGACCGGTGCTTCATCCTATATCAGCGGAGTATTACTTCCGATTTCCGGGAAAATATTTGGAATTGGCTTTGGGCCGTCACAGATTTCATTCCTTGGTTACTATTTCCTCCCACCAGAATTTTTTACTGCAGTGATGATTGTTATGGCCGTCCTGTCAATACTGCTGTTCACGTTTTTAACGAAATCCAGCGGCCTGATGCCCGTTGCGTTGTTCCCGTTGATAATATTCTTCTTCAACTATAGGCTTATCCTAGAATACGTCATTTACTGGCCAATTATCGCTTTGCTGGTTCTACCCAAAATCTCGGAACATGGCTCAGTGAAATCAAAGAGCGAAGCGGCACAGCCGGTTGTAAGGGTAAATGCAAAAAAGGCAATCATAGCAACTTTGGCTGCAGCTTTCGTGATATCTGCCATAGCAGTTCCGGTATTTCAACATCCCTATGAAATGAAGGTCTCTGGGCCTGCGGTAGCTTTAGGGCCGAATTCAACTCTTATCAACAATATGTCCATGAACGTATATTTCCTGAGCAATCTTTCCTACCATGGCGTGATATACTTGAGGATTATAACGGGCCCGCCTTTAAAAAATGAAAACGGTGCCATATGGGAAAGCAATAATCTATCCTTGTCCGGTTCAGGTAAACATCAAATTACATTTCACGCAACATTAGGGCCGTATTCAATTCCCCCAGGCACTTACAGGGGAGTCCTGTACAACAATACGATTCTTGGTGCAGGTACATTCCAGGTATACTGACTCTTGTTGATATTAATTTATACTATTATGCAATAATCCTAGGAATGATTACTCTCCTGGCTGCAATACTGAAATTCCTTAGCATAGTGGCTGGAGGGATTCTGGCAGGGATTCTTGGTTCTTTGACTGGTCTTGGAGGGGCAACTGTTCTTGTGCCTCTACTCTCGCTCTTCTATGGAATACCAATCATCTATGCTACTGGGGCCAGTTTAATTTCAACAATTGCAACATCAGCTGGTTCTGCTAGTGCTTATACAAAGAGCAAAATCACAAATATTAAGGTAGGAGTTGGACTTGAGATAGCTACAACCACAGGTGCGATAGTTGGCTCAGTCACAGCAGTGTACGTTTACGATCATGGCCTGAGTTCCATAATTTATGTGATTTTTGGCATTGTGCTGTTGATGTCCCTTCTCCCGACAATTAAGAGGGGGGGATCAGAGGAACCCCCGAAGATCCCTCCTGACTGGACAACAAGATTATTCCAGCTGGCTGGGTCATATTATGACGGCAGGCTGAAAAAAGAAATAAAATATCAGGGCGTCAGATGGTGGCTTGCCGAAATAATTATGTTCTTCGCCGGTGTAATATCCGGATTGCTGGGGATTGGCAGTGGGGCGCTAAAGGTACTAGGCATGGACTGGGCTATGAATCTTCCCATGAAGGTAACGACAACCACAAGCAACTTCATGATCGGCATAACAGCAGCTACTGGGAGCTCAATATATTGGTATGAGGGGTACATACAACTTTTCATTGCAGCTGCGACTGCAGTAGGCGTTTTGATAGGAGCATTTATCGGTGCAAAGGTCCTGGTTCGGATAACAAACAGGAATGTGAGGTGGATATTTTTTGGCATTCTCTCATTTCTCGGCGTTGAGATGCTCCTAAAGGGCACCTACCAGTTAAAAATAATACCCATAGGCCCTTTTATTGAGGTTGTAGTGTCGCTTATCCTAGCCATTGTGATGATACTTTCGCTTTATGTATATTTCAGGAGGCACGACAGGCATGCAGCAAAGGTTTGATGTTGATATTATATCAAGCTATACCCTTAGAACAGGCGTAATTGCAAGCATCATCCTGATAATTGTTGGTATATCTATGGTTTTTATAAACGGCCATGCTGGCACATACACCCTTCAGGAGATATCCAGCTACAACTATAGCCTTCATGTTAATTCAAAGAATGTAGACCTCCTTGCCCTATTCTCCGGCCTTGCAGCATTCGACGGCCTTTATTATATTGCTCTTGGCCTTTGGATTTTGATATTCACGCCGATCACGGTGGTGGTCATTTCCCTGCTTTCTTTCATCGAGACGAGGAACCATCTTTACATTGCAATGAGTCTTATTGTGCTATTCAATCTTTTTTTTGCCATGCTGGTGATTCCAAGATTTGTCTCCTGAAATCTCTCTCCCCATCAATCCCATAAATGAAGCTGCTGGCGTAAAATAATATTTATTACTGATGTAAACATTTCCAAAAAGAGGCTGAAATGCTAAATTTTGAGCGGGTCAAGATCAAGCATGAAGATCCGAAGGAAAGAATTGGGAGCTTCACACTTGAGCCACTCAGGGAGTATACCGATGGAGAGGCAGTGTCTGAAGCCAGCAGGTGCCTTGGATGCAATATATGCACTCAGGCATGCCCTGCCAGCCTTGACATTGGCGGTTACGTTAGGAGCACTGCTGTCAGCGATCCTGCGCAGACAGTGAGAATCGTTTTTGAGAACCTCCCATTTCCTGCGGTGATCGGCAGGGTCTGCACACATCTTTGCGAGGACATTTGTGTTCTCTATGACACAGGAGGGCCAATAGCAATAAGGCACATCAAAAGGTATGCCGCTGATAAATTCGAGGATTATGGGGAAATACTTAATATTCCAAAGAAAAAATTCATAGGAAAGAAAGTTGCTGTGATAGGGGGCGGCCCCTCGGGGCTTACGGCAGCTTTTTACCTGGTCATACAGGGTGTCAGGGTGACCCTGTTTGAAAAGCTTCCGGCTCTTGGAGGTTTCATGAAAACCGGCATTCCAAGATACAGGCTTCCTCAGGAGGTTCTCGATAAGGAGATAGGCTTCATAATTAACCAGGGGGTTGACGTGAAACTTGGCGTTGAGGTAGGCAAGGACATCACATTCAAAGAAATCCTGAATTCATACGACGCTGTATACATGGCAGTGGGCAACCAGAAACCAAGAATGACAGGAACCCCTGGCAGTGATGCAGTAAATGTTGTGCATGCCACTGAGTTCCTGAGGCGGGTTAGCTTTGGGGAGAAAATAGACGTCGGAACCCGGGTTGTTGTGATCGGGGGCGGATTCACTGCAAACGATTCTTCGCGCACTTCCCTGAGGCTTGGCGCAAAGGATGTATATATAATGTACAGGCGCAGGGACATTGATCGCCCAGGTTATCCCTCTATGAATGCCGAAGAGGAAATGGAGGAATCCGTCGAGGAAAATGTCCATTATATTTGGGAAGTAACACCATTTGAATATGTAAAGGAAGGCAACAGGGTTGTAAAGGTTAGATACTGGCAGAATGAGATGGTAGCCGACAGGGGTGGCAGGGCAAAGCCGATTCCCAAGAAGGACAAGGTTCTGGAAATGGACGTGGATTACGTAATAGAGGCTACTGGCCAGGAGACGGACTACGATTTTATGGGGGAGGAGTTTCAGAGAATGCTGAGGCTGACTCCTCAGGGGCAGCCGATTGTCAATGAGTTTGGGATGACCTCCATTCCAGGGCTGTTTTCTGGAGGGGACTCCACAAATTCAAACAGGGATCTCATAACATCTGTAAGAGATGCTGATACGGCTGTCAATGGGATACTGCATTACCTGAACATTATGGATCAGGTGAACGAGGACCGCCTGCCAATTCTTGACAGATGGAAGAAATATTCTGCTCTTTCGGCCAAGCTAGCTTACGCCGAAAGAGGCCATTAGATCAGTCTGGCCCGACGAAATCAAATCCGGCGTAAGGGATGAGGGCGCTTGGGATTCTGAATCCCCCATCCTCCTGAAAATTCTCCATTATCGCAACAATCGTCCTTGTTGTTGCAATTGCAGTGCTGTTCAGGGTATGTACGAACTTGTTTCCCTCCTTTGTGCGATACCTGATGTTAAGAGACCTGGCCTGGTAGTCAGTATCATTTGAGGCAGATACCACCTCCCTGAATTTGCCCTGTGCTGGGAACCAAGCCTCAATGTCGTACTTCTTGGCCGCAAGATTCCCAAGTTCTCCGGAACATATGTTCACCACCCGGTATGGGATACCAAGCTTCTTGTATATATCTTCAGCATTCCCAAGAATCTCTTCTAAGAAATCCCATGAATGTTCTGGCTTGCAATATATAAACTGTTCAATCTTGGTGAACTGGTGTACCCGGAATATGCCCTTTGTATCCTTTCCATGGGCACCAGCCTCCTTTCGAAAACAGGGCGATACACCGGCAAACCTTGCCGGGAGCTTGTTTTCGTCCAGTATCTCACCCATGTAATATGCGGCAATGGGATGCTCGGATGTTGAGATAAGGTAGAGATCTTCCCCCTCTATCTTGTAAAGAGTATCCTTGAAGGTTTCAAGATCAGTGGCTCCGTCCATGGCTTGGAAGTTAAGCATGAACGGTGGCTCTAGGATTTCAAAACCTCTCTCAGCCAGGAAATCTATCGCAAAGTTCACAAGAGCCAGCTCAAGCTTTACGAGCCGATTCTTGAGATAGAAAAACCTTGCACCTGCACTTCTGCCCGCCCTCTCAAGGTCAGCGATGCCAAGCCTGGCCATCATGTCAACATGGCTCTCAGGCCTCGCCACCAGAATGTGGCTTTCACCTGTCCCCCTCGTTTCATTCCTGAAATAATCAAGATCCTCCTGGAAGACTCCTGCGTTCCCCGAAAATCTAACAAACTGGTTATTCTCGTCTCCCTTGCATATTGGCACTGAAGGGTGAAGGAGGTTTGGTATCGTTTTCAGGACCCCGTCCCTCTCGGCTTCAAGTGTCGCGATTCTTTTCTCCAGTTCTTCAATACTATTATTCAGGGATTTCACTTCATTCCTGTCTATGCCTGAATCAAGCCCCTCCTTTACGTTCTTGGCTATATTGCTGGTCAGGAGGTTCTTTTCGTGCTTCAGATTGTTCAGTTGCTTCAGTGCATTCCTCCACTCCATGTCAAGATCAAAGAATCTATCTAGAACTGCTGAGTCAAATCCTCGGGCTTTGCATGATTCATAGTAAATTTTTGGATTTTCACGGAGGTTCTTTGGGTCTATCATCCGATGAGTTAGATTTTTTGTTGATAATAAATTATTGATCCTTTTCCAGTATCAGAGAAGCAAGTTAATCAGAGATATGACCAAGTTCCAGTGCTGTCATCGTCATCTTCGCCTCCTGGAGTTACTTGTTTCAGGGATTTGCTGTATGTTTTTACTTGAGGCACAGATCTTACGCTCCGGATCCTCTCCTCGACATCTTTGTTCATAAAACTGTATGAGAGGTTTTCTTCCTGTGTTTTGAAGTCGGACACATAGCCTCCGGCGAAGGAAAAAATGTTCAGCAGAAGAATCGATCCAGGGATTATTATGGATATGGTCTTTACTATACCGTAGGCTGTGTATAAATCAGTTAGAATCCCAGAGTACGCTATAAGGCTGGACTGGGAAAACTGGAGCACCCCTGTGCTGAAATACTGGCTGGCAGTTCCTATTGCCCCCGATTTAAACGGTGCTATCATGAGGGTTATTATGATAATGACAGAGGTGGCCACAAGGCTTGAGGTTAAGGCGCTATGAATATTTCCGCTCTTTCTTCCGCCCAGATATCCCGCAATGGAAGGGCCAGCTATGGGTATCCACCATAGCAGCAGCGCAAAGATTATTGTATAAATCATACCCTTGGTCTGGCTGTATACGGTCAGATCCGATCGATTCGCATTTCTGGAGAGCCTGTTAAGCTGCAAATCATAAATCTTTTCCCGTAATTTTTTAAATTTCGGTCTGGATGGTGTCATCGGTCTGTCAGACAAATATTGCAAGAAAGGTATTTAAACTTATTTATAAGGCAAAAATCAGGCGGCGATCAGGCCCCATATTTCTCCGCCCTGTTGGCAAGCTGCATCATGTAGCGCAGTACGTCGTTGCTAGTCAATCGGAGGGGGCCCTTAGAACATGAGACCTCATCGAACTGTGCCCTGGTTTCCCTGCTTTCATTTTGGAATGAGAAGAGTATAGG
>JAVZLI010000056.1:0-6325 GCA_038883835.1 Thermoplasmataceae archaeon | reverse complement strand
GCCCCATCATTGAATGATATAACTCTGACGTATATTTCGAAGGAGTCAAAGCAGGGTGATTAAACTGAAGGTTAATGTTTACACTATTGATGGAAAAGTCAGTAAGCAGATTCAGCTTCCTCCAATCTTTGAGACAGAGCCGAGGGAAGACATTATAAGAAAGGCTTTCAGGGCAGTCTCATTATCTGGGAGGCAACCCTATGGTTCGTACCCATTGGCAGGAATGAGGAGGGTTGGTCACAATGCAGGCCCCGGCCACGGAATAGCCAGACTTCCAAGAACTTCCGGATCGTCTGTCGCAGTTTTACTGGCCAGCTTTAGGGGTGGCAAGAGTGCACATTCACCTAGATCGAGCAAAGTCCTCTTTAAAGGAATAAATAAAAAGGAAAGAAGACTTGCAATTGCAAGTGCCCTTTCTCTATCAGCTGTAAAGGAAAAAGTGAGTGGGCGTGGGCACAGGTTTAATCAAGATTTGACGCTTCCTGTGGTCGTCGAAGACTCGTTGGAGGCTATAAGGAAGACCAAGGACGCGAGAGCTTTCTTGGAAACTATTGGCCTCTATGATGATGTCATGAGGGCAAAGGAAGGCACAAAAATAAGAGCTGGAAGGGGGAAAATGAGGGGAAGACCTTACCGTGTTCCAAAGAGTATACTTGTTGTGGGGTCCTCCGTTCAATCCCTGAGATCATTTTCATCTCTCCCTGGTGTGGACGTAGCGTCAAGAAACAGTCTTAGCCTCGCCAAGCTTGCTCCAGGTGGGGTTGCAGGCAGACTGACCATATTCACAGAAAGCGCAATTAAGCAACTAGGAGGGGAAAAGTAGTGGCGAAATTTATAATAAGACCAATCGCAACTGAAAAGACTATGCTTATGATGGAGAAAGAGAATAAGCTTTCATTTTATGTTACACGGAATGCAAATAAAGAAGACATCAGGCAGGAAGTCGAACAACTTTTCTCTGTTAAGGTAGAGGATGTTAACACTGTAATAACAAAGAATGGAAAGAAAGCTATGGTGAAACTGAGCGGTGAATTCTCAGCTGATGAAGTGGGCGGGAGAATTGGAATATTCTGAGGTGGATTGATATGGGAAAGCCTATAATACCGCAAAGAAGAGGAAAGGGGGGGCTTGTTTATAGAAGCCCAAGTCATCGTCACGTAGAGGATATTAAGCTTCCACCCGAGGGAACTTACAAAGTTGAAGACATAATTCACGCACCAGGAAGAAATGCGCCGCTTTTAGTTATGTCAGGTCAAGACGGAATGAAGCATTATCAGATTGCTGTCAATGGATCATTTGTTGGCCAAACAATAATTTCCGGAGAAGGAGCGGGTTTGGAGAGGGGAAATACCCTTCCTCTTGGGCAGATACCTGATGGTACATATATCCATAACATAGAAAGTAAACCTGGAGATGGTGGAAGGTTTTGCAGAACCGGAGGCTCATCTGCCCTGGTTGTAAGTCATGGTGACAATGTCATTGTCCGCTTGCCATCCGGAAAGATGAGGCAGTTCCATGCATCCTGCAGAGCTACTATTGGCTTCATATCTGGATCTGGGAGCAAGGACATCCCAGTGCTAAAGGCTGGCAGGAACGTTCATTACCTGAGAAGCAAGGCAAAGAGACCATACACGGTTAGGGGAGTCGCCATGAATGCCATAAACCACCCACATGGCGGAGGCAACCACCAGCATATAGGGCGACCCAGTACGGTAGGGAGAGGTACACCACCTGGGAGGAAAGTAGGTAGGCTATCTCCAAAGAGGAGGAAGAGTTAATGGCACAGAATAGGCAAGCATCTGTAAAGTCTATTAAGAGAAGATCACGAAAATCTCAAAAGGTGATCCTGGGCAGGGCCAAGGAGTTTAGGTACAAGGGTCACAGCTTGGAGGAATTGAAGAAAATGACTATGGATCAGATCATTGAAATTCTTCCGGCAAGGGCTCGGCGGTCTTTGATCAGGGAAAAGAATCATGACCAGAATATACTATACAAAAAACTGGCCTCTCCTGATTTCGACAGCGTAAAAACCCATGTGAGGGATGCGATAATCTTGCCATCTTTCATTGGAAAGGTTGTTGAAGTCTACAATGGAAACAGTTACGTAAAATTTGAGATCAGACCAGAGATGATAGGCCATTATCTAGGTGAATTTGCCCTTACCAGAAAGGAAGTGAAGCACTCTGGTCCGGGTGTAGGCGCAACCAGGTCATCAAAGTTCATGCCTCTAAAGTGATGTAAAATGAAAGGTTACTCAATCAGTGAAATGCCAGAAAAAACAGCCATTGCTAGGGTGCGGGAAGTCGACATTTCCCTAAAGGATTCAGTAAACGTGGCGCACTTCATAAGGGGAATGAATCTCAACAGAGCAAAGTCTGCGCTTGAAGAAGTGATCTCTAAGAAATTGCCAGTTCCATATTTTAGGTACCTGGACTCTGTCTCACATAGAAAGGGTTCTGCCGGCCCAGGTCGTTATCCAGTAAAGGCAGCGAAGGCATTCCTCAAACTCCTTGAAAACGCTGAAGCAAATGCTGAATTCAAAAGCCTGGATACGGATAATATGAAGATAATTCATCTGGCTGCTTCAAAGGGAAGAATGATCAAAAAGTACACTCCCAAGGCTTATGGAAGGGCTGGAGCTTTCTTTAAGGATTTGGTGAATCTGGAAGTGGTATTGCAGGAGGCTTCAGAATGAAGGAAAGAAAATTTGTTCAAAACAGTGTAAACAAACTTCTGGTGAGTGAATATATTAGAAAAGAAACTGACAGCGCCGGCTTCGGCGGATTTGAAATGAAGAGAACGCCATTTGGCACAAATATCACGCTTTACGTAAACAAGCCGGGTCTAGTAATAGGGAGGCATGGTAGCAAAGTTCAGGAAATCACAGATACGCTTGAGAAAAAGTACAAGGTAGAATCCCCGCAGATTGAGGTAAAGGAAGTCCCTGATCCAGACCTCAATCCGCAGGTTGTTTCGAAAAAGATTGCGCTTTCCTTGGAAAAGGGTTGGTCCTACAGGAAGGCTGGTAACACTTCGCTTCGAAGGGTGATTGAAAGCGGGTCTCGAGGTGTTATGATCAGGATTGGAGGCAAGATTTCCGGAGAGAGAGCAAGGGCCCAGAAATTTATCTATGGGTCTATAAAGTACTCAGGCGAGCCGGCAAGAGCTGGTATGCAGGTAGGCTTTTCCGCGGCGAAGCTCAAACTCGGGATAATTGGTGTAAGTGTAAGGATGCTCAAAAAAGATTATAAGCTGCCAGATGACCTGGAGGTTACACTTGACGTGAGCTCTCTTGGTAGTGGAGTTGTGAATAAGGATGGAAATAAGGAACAGGGAACTGAAACAGCTCAGTAAGGACGAAGTTCGGGAGCGTCTGAAATCTCTTGAGGAATCGCTCCTCAAGGAACGGGCATCTGTTGCAATGGGCGGAGCGCCGATAAACCCAGGCAAAATAAGGTCCATCAGGAGGCAGATCGCCAGAATTAAGACATTTCTGGGTTCGGAGGATAGCAAGGAATGAAGGATAAGAATTTCACGGGACTTCCCAAGGAGCTTCAACCCTGGGAAGGATTTACGAGAGACAGCCAGACTGTAAAGGTTAGTGTTGACAAGAGAAGATACGGTAAAAACGTAACAATCATAGAAGGAATTGACCCGAAGTCTGAGGATCTGTGGGAAATTGCCAAGGAACTGAAGAAGAAGGTAGCATCAGGTGGAACAGTGAAGGATGGAAAGACCATAGAATTGCAGGGAGATCATCGAGACTCGGTCAAGAAGTTCCTGGAACAAATGGGATTTAAGGCGGAGGTAATATCATGAGCCATAAATTCAGAGATTTTGCATATCTTGATGAGTTTGTGGGCGCCCACCTTTTCGTAAGGAAACACAGTAACAAATCCATCGCAGGGAAGAGTGGGATGGTCGTAATGGAAACGCTAAAAACCTTCAGCATCCTGGAAAATGGCAACGTAAAGGTCATTCCAAAGCTCAGAGGAAGTTTTCTGCTCCAATCTGATGAGTGGGAACTGGAGTTAAATGATCGCGACCTATTGGTTCGCCCGGAAGATAGAATGAAAGACATTAGAAAGCTTCGAAAAATAGTTAGAAAGTGGTGAAAAAGATGGCTAAGAACATAGGACTTGATGTGAAGGCTCCATTAAAGGAATGCAATGACAGAAAGTGTCCATTCCACGGTGAATTGAAAGTACGGGGGCAGGTCATTATTGGTCAGGTTAAGTCCCTGTCAATGATAGGGAGCGCAACAATAGTTAGGGAATACAAAAGACTAGTGAAGAAATATGAGAGAAAAGAGACAAGATCGTCCACCTATCATGCCCATGTGCCATCCTGCTTGGATTTGCATGTGGGAGATACGGTAAGAATTGCAGAGACGAGGAAACTTGCCAAGACCATATCATTTGTCGTGATTGAAAGGGTGGTTAGATGAAAGGCATAGCCGGAAGACAGCACAGGGGCCTTCCTCTTGGAGCCACAATGCTTTGTGCTGACAACAGTGGGGCCAAGATGATTAGCCTAATTGATGTAAAGGCTTACCACGGTGTCGCTAGAAGAATTCCGGCTGCCGGAGTTGGAGATATGTTCATAGCCAGTGTAAAAAAGGGAACTCCAGAAATGAGGAGCAAGGTTGTGTATGCGGTGGTGATACGCCAGAAAAGACCGTATAGAAGACCGGATGGAACAATGGTGCAGTTTGATGAAAATGCTGCGGTTCTCGTAACACCTGATGGTGAAGTCAGAGGATCGGAGATAAAGGGGCCGGTCGCAAGAGAAGCGGCGGAGAGATGGCCAAGGATAGCTGCAATCGCTTCGACTATTGTATAAGGGGGAGTTGGTGGATGGAAAGAAAGATAAATGTTGGTCTTTCAAAAGACCTGCGAAATAAGTACGGTGTCAGGTCATTTGCGGTTGCTGAAGGGGACATCGTTAAGGTAAGGTATGGTTCAAGGAGGGGCGAAGGCGGAAAGGTGGTTGAAGTAGATCATTCAGCACGCAGAATATCTGTGGAAGGCCTGACAATTGCCAAGGCAGACGGCAAGCAAGAAACGTTCTATCTCTCTCCCGAAAAGTTGGTTATTACAAAATTGGATTTTTCAAGGCAAGAGAGGTATAGAAGGCTTCAGAAGATAGCGTCCATAAAGAATATCTCGATAGCTGAACCCGAAGCTCCCCCATCTGAAGCTGTTTCCGAAGAAGGAAAGGAAGAAAATAAGGAGGAAGCTGAAAGTTCCCAGGATAGCGTAGAGCCTAAGGAACAGGTTAACGAATCTGCAAGCGAGACCGGCAACGTGGCTGAGGAGGTAGATGAAGATGATCAATAAAACTAAGAGACTTATGGTGCCTAGAAGCGTGGATATCCCCAAGAAAACCTTTTTCTGGGGCTCGACTCCAACTCCAGGATCCCATTCTGCAGAGAGGTCCGTAACCCTGTTAACCTTATTGAGAGATTATCTCCATTATGGCGACAAGGAGAGGGAGATCACCAGAATTCTGAACAGCGGATTTGTGAAGGTCGATGGAAAAATTGCCAAAGAGAGAAGGCGAGGCGTTGGCTTCATGGATCTTGTTGAACTGGCTCCCTTGAAGAAATCTTACCGCATAATTTACGATAAAAAGGGCAGGCTTCAAGCTGTTCCTGAGAAAGAGAGCCTTGTGAACGTCAAGCTTCTTAAGGTTCTGGACAAGATTTCGAATGCTCCTGGCAAGTTTCAACTTTGTTTCCACGATGGCCAAAACATTGTGACTGAGGATACCGACATCACTCCAGGAGATGTACTGGTAGTTCAAATACCGGAAAAGAAAGTGCTCAACATCCTTAAATTACAATCAGGTAACAAGGTTTTTCTGACTGGAGGCTCACATGTTGGTTCCGTTGCGACTGTCAAGAAGGTTGAGGTCAAAGAATCATCTGGCAGTAATCTTATACATTTCGAGGAAGGGTTCTCTACAATTGCTGAATATGCGTTCCCAATTTCAAGCCCCAAGTATCAATACGAAATGCCCGAGGTGAATTTAGATGCCTGACACTAACGAGATGGCTGGGATAGTCTTGGATAAGATCGTCGTCAACATAGGGGTTGGTGCGGCTGGCGACAGGTTAAACAAAGCCGGAAAGGTACTTGAAATGCTCACAAAACACAAGCCTGTTTTTACTACAGCCAAGCGCACCGTAAGAGACTTCAATATCAGGAAGGGCCTACAAATAGGAGCAAAGGTAACTCTCAGGGGAGAGGACGCCACCGACTTTCTAAAAAGGGCTTTTTTCGCTAAGGGAAATAAGATTCCGCACTATTCATTTGACAGGCAG
>JAVZLI010000055.1:0-6342 GCA_038883835.1 Thermoplasmataceae archaeon | reverse complement strand
GTGACCCTTGATTGAAGTCTGATCTCACTCACCTTAAGCCTAATTGTCTTTTCGTTGGATGTGACAATAAGTATTTCATCATCAGGTGATACGCTAATGGCTTTTACTAGTTTCCCAGTGCTTTCGCTGCGTTTGAACATCAATGTCCCCATGGTACCTCTGTGATGGACAGGAAATGCACTGACCTGTGTCCGCTTGCCCTTTCCGAACTCAGATACCGTCAGAATCTCGTCACTATCTGAAACCGTGAACCCTGTTATTACATAATCCCCATTCTTAAGCTTCATTGCCCTGACGCCTCTGCTATTTCTGCCAGTGGTTCTCACTTCGTTTATGTCGAAAATAGCAGCCTTTCCAGAACTAGATACCGCTGCAACCTTCCTGTCATCAGGTGATGCCTCCACAGCCACCACCTCATCATCATCTTCAAGCCGGATGACCTTTAGGCCACTTGATCTCATGTTAAGGAGATCCTTAAAGGGCGTCCTCTTGATAAATCCATTTCTGGTGAGAATAACCAGATAAACATTCTTGCCATCAGGCTCTTTCATTATCTGCTTTACCCTTTCGCCCTCTGCCAAAGGAACAAAGACAGACGCTGACACACCGACGGACCTGCGATTTTTCTTCTCAATCTCATAGGCCTTTGTTTTGAGGACTCTTCCTGTATTTGTGAACAGGTAAATCTCGTCATGGGAATTGCACACAACTATATTTCTGACGCTGTCTTCAGTCCTGGTTGTAGTGATAATCCCCTTACCGCCACGCCGCTGGGCCCTGTATTCATCAAGTGAGACTCTCTTGAGCAATCCCTCCTCGCTGAGAATGATCACGGATTCTTCCATGGGGATAAGGTCCTCAATGCTTCTTGTCTTTAGCTGCCTGTAGGTAATTTTTGTCCGTCTCTTGTCTCCGTATTTCTCAGAAAGGTACTGCATTTCTTCCTTTATGATCTTCCTTCTCTCATTTTCATCAGAGAGTATCTTCTGAAGCTTGGCTATTTGTTTCCTGACATCTTCCATCTCTTCCTTTACTTTGCCAACCTCTAGGCTGGTCAGTTTCTGAAGGCGTAGATCGAGAATGGCAGTTGCCTGTTCATCCGTAAGGCTGAACCTATCCATAAGTGCGGATTTGGCTGCCTTTGGATCAACCGATCCTCTGATCGTTTCTATCACCTCATCCAGGTTGTTTAGAGCAGTTATGATGCCTTCAAGTATGTGTGCTCTTTGTTGGTATTTTTCAAGGTCGAATTTTGCGCTTTTTGTAATGATGTCCAGTCTGTGCCCTATGAACGAGAAGATGAGGTCTTTAAGGTTCATGGTCTTTGGCTGGTTGTTGACAAGAACCAGATTTATGATCCCTATGCTTGTTTCAAGTTCTGTATGTTCATACAGCTGGTTGACAATCATGGGGCGCATCTCATTGTCCCTTACCTTGATTACTATCCGCATTCCACGTCGGTCAGTTTCGTCTCGAATGTCGGTAACACCCTTAATTACCTCATCCTTAACCTGTTCAGCAACATTCTGTATAAAATTTGCCTTGTTTACCCCATAGGGAAGGCTCTTGACTACTATATGATTGCTTTCTGAAAGGTCAACCTCGCCATGCATTATCGCCTTTCCCTTTCCCGTCCTGTATGCCTCCACCAGGTCGTCCGTATAGAATACAATTCCGCCGCCTGGGAAATCAGGGCCTTTAATGTATTTAAGCAGGTCATCGACGGTTATTTCTGGGTTGTCAACAGCGAATTCAATTGCTGAACATACCTCCTTCATATTGTGCGGCACCATGTTAGTTGCCATTCCGACCGCAATTCCCGAACCTCCATTGATGAGCAGGTGAGGCACCTTTGTAGGAAAGTACTCTGGCTCCTCAAGAGAACCATCAAAATTGAGTCTGAATGGTACTGTGTTTTTCTCTATATCCTTCATCATTTCTTCGGACAGGCTAGCTAGGCGCGCTTCTGTATATCTCATGGCAGCGGGCGAGTCCCCATCCACTGATCCGAAATTCCCCTGCCCATCTATGAGGGGGTATCGCATGGAGAATTCCTGAGCCATTCTGGCCAGGGTATCGTAAATTGCCACATCCCCATGGGGATGGTATTTACCCATTGTTTCTCCCACGATCCTCGCCGATTTTTTATATGGCTTGTCATGAGTCACGCCAAGCTCGTTCATTGCATAAAGAATGCGTCTCTGAACAGGTTTGAGCCCATCCCGAACTTCAGGGATAGCCCTGCTCACAATGACGCTCATGGCGTATTCAAGGTATGATGTCCTGATTTCATTCTCTATTGATCTTTTTTCCATCTTAAATCAACTCACAGATCTATGTTGGATACAAATCGGGCATTTTCTTCTATAAATCTCCGCCTTGGCTCAACTTTGTCCCCCATTAAAATGGAGAATAACCTGTCAGCTGCTGCTGCGTCCTCTATAGTTACCTCAACTAATCTTCGAGTTTCTGGGTTCATAGTTGTATCCCAGAGCTGCTCAGGGTTCATCTCACCCAGACCTTTGAACCTCTGCACAACGACGCTACCCCCCATTTTTTGAACCTCTTTATCCTTGTCCTTCTCTGAGTACACATACGTGACCTTGCTACCTTTCTGCAGCCTGTACAGCGGCGGCTGAGCGAAGAACACCTTTCCGTTTGTAACCAGATCCCTTGCGAACCTGTAGAAAAAGGTGAGAAGTAGTGTCCTGATGTGCGCCCCGTCAACATCAGCATCTGTCATTATTATTATCTTCCCATACCTGAGTTTCTTCAGATCAAGATCTTCCTTTATCCCAGATCCTATGGCTGTAATAAGATCACGGATCACCTGGTTTTCCAGGGTCTTTATGTCAGATGACTTCTCTACGTTTAGTATCTTGCCCCTAAGGGGAAGTATTGCTTGAAATTCCCTGTTCCTGGCTTGTTTAGCTGACCCGCCGGCAGAGTCGCCTTCTACAATGTAGATTTCGGTCTTTTCGGGATCTGAGGATGAACAGTCAGCCAATTTCCCCGGCAGGCCGCCACCTTCCAGGGCGGATTTTCTCCTCACAAGGTCTCTGGCCTTTCGCGAAGCTTCCCTTGCCGAGGCAGCAGCTATTGCCCTCTTAACAATAAGCTCGCCAATGTTAGGATAGGCTTCAAAATAGTCCCTAAGGAACGTTTCGGTTACGGACTGAACAATTCCTCGGGCTTCACTGTTCCCAAGCTTAGATTTTGTCTGCCCCTCGAACTGAGGCTCAGGAATCTTCAAATGCAGAACTGCTACAAGACCCTCCCTGACATCGTCACCGGTAATGGATTCGACGCCTTTGATTAGATTTCGGTTTTTAGCAAAATCCTGTATTACCCTGGAGAGGCCTGACCTGAATCCCGTGACATGTGTTCCACCTTCAATTGTGTTAATGTTATTCACAAAACTTTCTATTATCTCGGAGACGCTTGTATTGTACTGAAGGGCAAATTCAACGACAAAATCTTCTCCCTCCTTTCTGTAATATATGGGTTCCTTGTGAACATTATTAAAGCCTTCGCCCAGATATTTTACAAATTCAGAGATGCCCCCCTCATAATGAAATTCCTGTTTCAAGGATGATCGTTGATCTTCGGCCAGAATTGTTATATTTGGATTCAGGAAGGCCAGGTCTCTCAACCTGTAGCTCAGAGTTTCATAATCGAATTCAGTGGTTTCGAAAATTTCTGGGTCCGGCCAGAACCATATTATGGTACCATGATCGTTGTTGAGCCTTATGGTGAGATCCTTCAACTCTGCTGGAGCCTTATTTTTAAAATCCTTGAGAGATATCTTTTTAAGGCCGCCCTCAGGCACGCCCTGCCTGAATATCTCATAGTACAGGTCCCCAGACTTCTTCACAACTGCTATCAGCTTGGCTGACAGCGCATTTACTACATGAACGCCAACTCCGTGGAGCCCACCTGTAATTTTGTAAACCTTTTTATCGAATTTTGCTCCACTGTGAAGCTCAGTAAGGACAATTTCAAGGCCTGGCCTGTTATACTTGGGATGGATATCCACAGGTATCCCTCTCCCATCGTCCTCTATCATCGCCGACCCATCAGAAAGAATTGTAAGAGATATGTTTGTTGCGTACCCAGCATTTGCTTCATCTACACTATTGTCAAGGACTTCGTAAACTAAATGATGAAGCCCTCTCTGATCCGTAGAACCAATGTACATGCCTGGTACTTTTCTTACAGCCTTTAGCCCCTCCAGTATCTGTATCTGAGAAGAGTCATAATTTTCCATTTTTTCCAACCTAGATCCAAGCTCCTATAATCGTATCTTTATGAATTTTGCTACTGTATTACCCCTGAGACCGCACAAGAATCAAGGAAACTTCTCCATTATTTTCTGTCATTTCCCTCAAATTAAGCTTGGTGGACCTAGCAAGGCTCTCAAATGTGCTTCTTTCATAGGGGAATTTATCCTTCATGACCATAACAACTGCGTCCTGTCCAGGTTCAAGTTGAAAGCTCAACCCTTTGAAAACGCTCTTTATGTAATTGAATGGGTCACCCCCGCAGGATATATTCCTATGATCCTCCACAAGCATAGAAGTATATTGCAATAAGAGATAATACCTTAGCTCTTTTCGTCCGTGAAATGAATGATTAGGTACTCATCCAATATCCTCTGTGCGCGAGATTTGAGTTCTTCTGAAAGGTCTATCCCTGTCAACCTGATAATGGACAATAAACCACTAATTCGGATTGCTGTAATGTGCACATCCATGAAGTTTTCATAAATAGCGTAATTAAGCCTTGCTATCTGGGCCATAAGGTCATTCTTAAGGTCAACAGACCTTGAATACTCTCTGAAAACCTTAAGCAACTTTCCTGTAAGCTCCCCTTCCAATTGCTCCAGGTTGTTAACATCCTGTTCCGAAAGTTTGACACCAGCCGCAAGCTCCAATTCACTCTTCACCATGGGAATCACTCAGCCCTTTCAGAATTGCATATACTGAATCTGCTACTTTCTTATCCTGTTGTATCTGGTCCAATCTTGAAGCCATCTCAATAACAGTTTTCTGAAGTTGGTCATTTTCCTCCCTTATTCTTTCAGTCTCGTTCTGAAAATACTCAATCCTCTGAAGGATGTATGCGCGGGAGATCATAAGAGTATAATCTCCTAATAGCTCTTATCCTTTTTGAAGGAAATTTTCTTCAACTCTACATATTTCAACTTTTCAACATATTTTTTAAGACGGGCATAATGTCTTGCCATGCCCAAGTTTAAATTTAGATGCGAGGACATCGGAAACAAGTGCAGCTTTGAAACCGAGGCGGGAAAGGCTGATGATTTGATGCCCCGAATCAAAATGCACGCAAAATACGCCCATGGCATTTATGAAATTAGCGAAGACTTGCAGAATAAGATCAAGGCAGCAATAAAACAGGTAGATTAAAGAGGATGTTTCATAGAATACCGACGATTTTGACCTCTCAGGAATTGATTGATAAAGCTTTCTTGAGAGCGTCGAGAATAACCGAACCGCAACAGAGAAGGGCAGAGGACAGGATCCGCAAAGAAGTCATTGACAGGATTGCAACGATTGAAAGTATATTTGCAGGACATTTTTTGAAAATTGAAAAAAAATTTCCAAGTGCTGATCGCCTTCACCCCTTTCATCGAGACCTTTTTGATCTAATGTTTGATCTTGACAGATATAAAATTTCCATTTCTCATGTTAGCTGGGCAGCCTCTAAGGTAAGAGAGGTGAGTACAGCGCACATATTAGCTGTAAAAAAAGCCCAGTCAAGTAAGAAAATGCTTGACCTGATGCGTTCCTACTATGGCAGGGTTAGTTCCATAGTCAGGGGCGTAGATGCTGATCTGGGTTACCTGAGAAACTGCAGAGATTCCATAAAGAGGATACCTGATATCGACCCAGACGCGCTCACGTTCATACTCGCTGGCATGCCCAATGTTGGGAAAAGCTCTCTTCTTAACAAAATAGCAGGGCAGATTTCAAGCGTTGCCCCCTACCCGTTTACAACAAAGAACATAACCATTGGCTATGTTGAAATCAATTACAGGAGAATACAGATAGTAGATACTCCAGGAATTCTTGATCGTAGTATGGAGGATAGGAACGAGATGGAAAGGAAAGCCATACTGGCTTTGAGGGATATACCTGGAATAATTCTATTCCTCCTTGACTATTCTGAGACTTCTGGTTACACTCTCTCGGAACAGGAGAGGTTATATCAGGAGATAGTTAGCCTATTTAACAAGCCAGTAATCAGAATACAGGCTAAATTTGATCTTTATGGCATTTGCAGAGAACCGGTATGCGTATCCTCAGAGACAGGATATGGGAT
>JAVZLI010000054.1:0-6423 GCA_038883835.1 Thermoplasmataceae archaeon | reverse complement strand
ATTAGGTATGCAGTTTTAAACTCAACCCTTCCTGAGAACCCACTCACCCATTACGCATTAAATTATGTCCCATTTCTGCAGTACACGAATTCCACTTTTCTTAGCAAAGCCTCCTCTTATTATATTACAAACCTGACAGGATTTCCAGTATCGTGGAATCTGGTCTATTCTGATGTAAATTTCCAGAACCCTGGTAATGGATATGTTTTGCACTTTGCCCTGCTTGGAGCCCCTGGATTCCTGATAAACCAAACCGTGAGCCCAAACCATAATATTTTCATATACCTCGTCGAATTTTCAACCCCCTCAGGTTTCCAATTCAAGAATGGGTCTTCACCATCGCAGGAGTTCTATCCTGAGCTGAATGCAATTGCTGAAAGTGTATTTGGTAATGGAGCTATCGTGACGGGAAATGGTGCAATAGCCTACCAGACTGCTCAACTAACCGCAAAATCAGGGTTCGCCTTCGGCTTACTGTTCATCTTTCTTCTTATAGCCATTTTTGTGACTCTTGTATCATACTGGGCCTCTGTTCTCGGGCTGATATTCGTGGGAGCGTCACTACTCCTTGGATATGTTTCTATCTTTATTACAGGCCTAATAACAGGAAATGTCAGCTTTATCGTAAACTACACCCTTACCGCAGTTATTCTTGGTGTTTCCACTGATTATCTTGTGTTTCTGATCTCAAGATACAGGCAGGAGATCAGGAGCGGCAAATCTTTTGAAGAATCTCTAGAAATAGCGGTAAACAAGGCTGCTAAGGCGGTTGTGATAAGTGGAGTCACGGTCGCCGTGACACTGCTTACGTTTTCCCTTATCCCGGCATTTCTTGACTGGGGATTGGTTCTTTTCCAGGCCATTATCTACACAGTTTTGCTTGAAACCACCCTCTTGCCGGTTGCAATGAAGTTCCTCTCCAAGAGGCTTATAATGAAGATAGGCCGGAAACCCATTAATGATGACTCAGTGAAGAGGTCTGTATTCTATAGGACCACTTCCTTTACCACCAGAAGAAAATTCGCAGTTGCAGCTACAATAATAATTCTAGGCTCAGCCGGAGGCTACTTTTTCTTCACAGTACCGACATCATATGACTTCAATTCCGGGCTCCCCCAGTCACTGAGTTCAGTAAAGGGGTTTAACGAACTTGTTGATAACTTTGGTTATGGCGTCATCTTTCCTACATATGTGATTTACAAGAGCGGCTTTAGCGGAGGCAACCTTACAAACTCCCAGATAAATGCCCTCAAGGATGCTGCCGATAGAATACTATCCTTTAGCGGGGTGAAATCTGTGGAAGGGCCATTTGTCAGTGGCTCGAACCTAACAAATTTGTCAGATCCAAGTTCCTTTGCAATAGACAACGGAAAATATTACTTCTTTATAGTATCATTGGATTATTCCCCCTACTCAAGCAAGGCGATTCAGACAGTCAGCCAGATGAGGGCGAATGCCTCCTTCATTGTTGGCGGTTTGACCTCTTCCATCATTGATCAGAGAAATTCAAACACGAAAATATACAGCGAGCTTGAGATTTTTATAGTGGTTGCTATATTTCTTATATTGCTGGCATTTTTCAGAAAGATAAGGTATCCCTTAATATCAATCACTGGGACATTTTTCAGCATATCCTGGAGCACCTTTATTCTCTACTTGATTTCGAAGTATCTGCTTCACGACCAATTGTTATACCTC
The DNA here is from genome assembly GCA_038883835.1 of Thermoplasmataceae archaeon. Classification (GTDB taxonomy): domain Archaea; phylum Thermoplasmatota; class Thermoplasmata; order Thermoplasmatales; family Thermoplasmataceae; genus UBA447. Next base: position 4,725 of record JAVZLI010000054.1, on the reverse strand, counting down.
ATTCCAATCATTCTTTTCATTATACTTTTCAGTCTCGGAAATGATTATACAGTGTTTATTATCTCCCGGATCATTGAAGAAACCAGAGGGCGTGCCTACGAAGAGGGCCTCAGGCGCGGAATGGCCGGAAGTGCAAATGTTGTAACAGCACTTGGCTTGATATTGGCCGTGTCACTTGGTTCACTTTCGTTTATTCCTGTTGCCTTCCTTGAAGAGCTTGGATTGGCTTTTGTTATTTCCCTGATAATTGACACCTTCATAATCAGGACATTCTATTTCCCATCCATGCTTTCAATATTCCACAGGCGGGAAGGGGGCACTTAACTTTGAACCTTAGTGAAGTTTAGGCTATAGGAATTTGAATGTTAAAAAAGATCATATTTGAATACTTTAGTTAGTAACATTTATCATGAAATTTTTAAACCTTGGTAAGATGAAGAAAAGGTGATTATATGGCAGAAAACTGGCAAGAGAAAAACAGCCTAAAGCCAAAGGGACTTGACGGCATCTCTGATCAGCAGATTGAGTACCACTTTGAGACGCATTACAAGGGTTACGTAAAGAAGCTCAATGAGATATGGGAGAAGCTACCGTCTGCAGACAGGAGCAAGGCCAATCAGAATTACAGTGAATTTAGGGAACTTAAGCTTGAGGAGACTTTCAACTATGATGGGGCTCTTCTGCATGAGCTTTACTTTGAGGGCCTGCAAAATGCAAAGGCAAATGTCCCTGAGAATTTCAGGAAGGCCGTAGAGAAAGACTTCGGGAGTTATGAGAAGTGGGTTGAGGATTTTAAGGCTGTGGGCACTGCATTCAGGGGATGGAGCATCTGCGTCTTTGACCTAAACACAGGTAAGATCAGGAACATTGGAGCGGACGCCCACAACTCAAATGCCATATGGAATGCTGTTGTGCTGCTTGCACTCGACGTATATGAACACGCCTACTACACGGATTATGGGCCAAAGAGGGCGCCTTACCTGGATGCCTTCATGAAGAACGTGAAGTGGTCTGCGGTGGAGAGCAGGCTCAGCAAAGCACTAAAAATGTATGAAGTGTTTAAATAAACTTTTTCCATAATCTCCTATGGAAAGTGTGCCTCTCCCTCTAAAATACAGCAATACAGGGACAGGCGCAAAACCAATTTTTCACATTGCTGCTGAACTATCCACCTCGGATGTTGGCGATCGTATCAGAAAGAAGGTTCTGGAATTTCAGAAAGCTGGGACGGAAAGCGCGGAAAATTTGTTCTCAGAGCTATGTTTTTGCATACTCACAGCAAACACCTCTGCTGAGATGGGTATCAGAACCATCGAATCCATCGGCCTTGAGAACCTTCTGACGGCAAGCCAGGAAGAATTGAGGGACCTTCTGAAGAAAAACAGATACAGATTTTATAACCTTAGATCCAAATTCATTGTGTCAGCCAGATGGGTTATTGACGAGCTTCCTGGCCTAATCAGAGGCCCCGACCACTCAGGATCGAGGGAATATCTTGTGAATAACATAATGGGCATTGGATACAAGGAAGCTTCACATTTCATGAGAAACGTAGGCATATTCGATTTCGCAATACTTGATAAGCATATCCTCAGAATCATGTCCCAGGAAATGCCGGGGATAAAGTTAAAGCCAACATCAAGGAAGAGGTATCTTGAAATCGAGGCTGCTTTTATAGAGAAGTCCCTGGAATTGGGGCTGAAGCCTGGAATACTTGACCTTTATCTATGGTATCTAGCTACTGGCAAGATATTAAAGTAGGATTAGCCATGCTTTCATCATGATAGATTTCCTCGAATCCCGGAGAATAGACATAAATTACCAATATTTTGGTGGGGACCCTTTTTCACTTATGCAAAAGGCTGGCAAATCGGTTGCAGACCAAATAAGAAAGGAGTATGGTTCTGGAATCAGAGTGCTGGCTGTCTGCGGTACAGGCAATAATGCCGGGGACGGAATAGTTGCAGCCACGAACCTTTCCATGGAATGCAATGTTGCGGTATGCCTTGTAAAGGGCAGCGAATCGTTGAAAACAACAGAGTCTAGAAGGGCATTTCTTCAATACAGAGGCAATTTCATTGAATTTACAAGGATCAAGGATGAGATCAGCACTTACGATGTCATTGTGGATGCACTTCTTGGTTATGGGATGAGCGGCACGCCCAAGGGAGAGGTTGCCGAAGCCATAAGGATCATAAATGAATCGGGGAAGAGAGTGGTATCAGTGGATATACCCTCTGGCCTGGGTACAGAATTAAGTGTAAAGCCAGAAATGACCATCACCTTCTTTGACGTTAAGAAGGGTATGGACAGCTCAAATTCTGGGAAAATAGTGGTGGACAATCTCGGTGTTGGAGAAGAATTTCTAAGGAAAAGCGGCCCAGGGGACTTTTTATACCTTAAACTTCCTGATCCTGAATCGCACAAGGGCATGAACGGAAGGGTTGCTATGGTAGCAGGCCATACTTACTATGGATCTGCTGTGATTGCAGCGTTTGGGTCCATACGAACTGGTTCTGACCTTGTAAAGGTTTTCACGTCAGCCGCAAATGTTCAAAAAATATCTTCATACGATCCGCAGATAATTGCAACAGTGCTCAATGAAAACTCATTGCAGCAGATAGAAAATTCCGACTCTGCCCTGATCGGGCCTGGAAACGGAGACGCAGATGTGCTTGAGGCTTTAAAACCGCTAAGGAGGTGGCCAAAGACATTGGTGTTAGATGCTGAGGCTATTTCTGATTTTAAGGCCTACAGGGACCTTGCTCCAGGATCGGTAATAATAGCCACACCACATAAAGGAGAATTCAAGCGGGCTTCTGGGATGGATCCCTCAGAATCCGCGGCAAGGGAATTTGCAAAGAAGAGCGGCATGATTATACTGCTTAAGGGGAAGCAAGACATCATAACAGACGGGGTACGTACCTTCGTTTGTGATGGTGGAAATGCAAGAATGTCCATGGGAGGAACTGGAGATTTGCTTGCTGGTGAGGTTGCTTCTATCGTTAACAAAACTAACGACCCACTCAGGGCTGGATCAATAGCAGCCTTTGTCAATAAGAGATCCGGGGAGCTTGCATACACTGACAAGCTGTTTTGGTATGATGTAATGGATATGATAGGCAAGATACCAGAAGTATTCAGGCTTATCCGAAAATACAACATAGCAAAGGTGTAATTGGTAACCATTCTTTCAAATTATCAGTGTGTTGAATGGATACCAAAGTTATCATTCCATTTAAATTGGCAAGCGGCGGGAAACAATGCCAATGCTTTGGAATATATCCTTTAGTGAGAATTGGGAAATTCAATATTGCTGCATTTATACGTACAGGCAATCTCATTCAAATGGTTGAAGGTGAAAGTGCAGCAACTCCATGAAATAATAGCAAGAACATGGAGAATATTTTAAGTATTAAATCCCTACTCAACAAGCATAGAATGGAAAATCCGGTTGGAGAAAATAGAGAAATACAACCATCAAGGGACTTCCTCTCAATTTTTGGCGACCAGGCCAAAAAGTATCAGAGCCGCCCAGTAATGATATTCCAGGGCAGGCACTTAACATACCACTCTGCAAATGTATATTCCTCATCACTGGCTTTCAACCTCAATTCCGTTCTGGGATTAGAGAAGGGCGATAGGGTTCTCATAGCACTTCCATGGTCTCCCCAGCTTGTTATATCAATACTTGCTGTCCTTAAGGTAGGAGCTGTACCCGCTTTTATGGATCACAGGGCAACATCGGAGCAGATAAGATTATACGCTTCCATGGAGAAGTTCAAGGGCGTAATTGTTCCAATGGAGTCCGAGACCATGATTGACACAGGCCACAGCCTCTCATTCGTCATACTTTCCAGGATGAGGGATTTTCTTCCATTTGAAGGCTTCATATCTCACTCTATCAAGAAGCCGTTATTGCGAAGAATGGTCTCTGGCAACATTGAGGTTATGGATTTTTCAGAAGCAATCTATGACACCCACGAGTACAAGCCTGATGAAGTTGTTTCAGACAACCTTTCCATGATGTATCCTGGTGTTGATGCTAATGATTCACTGAGGTTCGTTCCGATCAATTTAAGTATGCTTGTTAGAAGATCTGTTGCCATAGCTGATAGGTTGCAAACAAAGGCCTATGCGCCAAGGATTGCGTCAAGTATTGAAAGCTGGACGCCTGAGGGGACAATATTTAATTTTATTGTCCCGGTGTTGATTGGAGGGTCATCTATAGTAACCTACGAAAAATCTCCTTCCTACCTGTTGAGGATGGCGTCCATATTCCAGGCTGATGTGTTGTTAATGACACCGCCTGAGCTCTACAAATTGTTCATAAGAGGTATAAGGCGCCTTCCCATAAGCGTAAAGAATATACTCGTTGACTCGTCGAGGAACACTCCAGAAATGCGTATACAGCTGGCAAAGAAGTTCCAGCAGAGGTTCATGGAAATCTTTGGGGTTACTGACCTAGGTGGTATAACACATATTTCCACAGGAATTGATGACGACGGTTCTCCATATTTCAAGCCACTTGCCGGAATTAGCCAGGAAATAAGGGACAGGGCTAACGGCGATGTCCTGCAGCCTGGAAAGATTGGCAAGATATTTGTTTCTGAATCACAGGATCCCAATGTCACTGCTCCAATTGATACTATGGCATATGGGTTGTTGGATGAGTCCGGGATGCTCAAGATCCAGGAATTTCATCCTCAAATGATATTCCCGGAT
>JAVZLI010000053.1:2966-6589 GCA_038883835.1 Thermoplasmataceae archaeon | reverse complement strand
TTCGCCAATATTAGAAGCTTTAAAGGGAGGGTATGCAGTGGGCATATATTTCCCAATGGTCTTGGAGTCGGTTATGGCGTACGCAATCTGCCCCGGCTGGTCAGCAACGAGCCTTCCCCATACCGCGTATCTCTTTGGCCAGATATCCTCCCCCTCGTCATAGAAACGTTCTCCCCTTTCATTCACAACAATCCCCCATGGAATGGCATCTATTCTTGTTACTATGCCACCATCGAAATCTGGGCTTCTGGCGTCCACAGCGACCATATGCCCTGATTTATCTGAACCGCATGAGAGGGCGCCGACACCAAGAAGAGCTTTCAGAGGAAGCCCACGGTTAAACTTGCTGCCTCTGACCTTAATATTTGATGCCGCTTTCCCCCAAAACTCGGTGATCATTTCTCTATTCGCCTCAAATCCGCCAGATGCGAAAATAAATCTGTCGCCTTTCACTTCACTGCTGGACCCCCCAGAACGGTAAAGGACAGATTCTACGAAACTTTCCCTGACTCTAAGTGAGGCCACCTCTGCATCATAGATCACATGCACGCCGAGTTTCTCAAGCTGCTTATAGTAGGCATCTACCAGTGCCTTTCCACCTCCCATGAAAAAAGCGTTTGTTCTCGAAAGACTCAGTGTACCTCTTATCTCTTTTTTGAAAACTATACCATGCAACGCCATCCATTCTGGTATAGCTTCTGATCTGGAGATAACCAATTCAGCCATCTCGTGGTTTAGTTCTCCTCCAGACACCTGCCTCAGATCATCCATAAGTTCAGGGGCACTGTATTCACCTGATGTAAAGCGATCTGGCCCATGAACATACCTGATATCCCTGGTGTACTTTGAGTTCCCGCCGCGAAATTTTAGTGGAGAGGCTTCTATCAAAAGAACCTGGTTACCGGATTCGGCGGCTTCAATTGCAGCACAAAGCCCTGCGTTCCCGCCCCCAATAACAACAACTTTATTCGCCAATCACGGATTGTAGAACTTTCATCTATTTCTTATTTGGCAAGTGATATGTTCGATACACATCCACTCGCTATATTTTTGCATTTGCAAAAGGTTCTAACAGGTTAAAAAAAACATTATTATATCAACTTGAAGCTAAGATTATAATGGTAGAGACAAAAACATATGAGGGGAGTGTATCGGATCGCCTTGAGCGCCTTCCGTTCAGTAAATTCCACAGAAATTTTCTTCTGATGCTTACCAGTGGAGAATGGGCCGAAAGTTTGATGCTGCTCGGCAATGGAGCAATTCTTGGACTAGTAGCCGCGTATTTTGGCCTTACAGGCGCTTACAGTGCCTATGCGCTGCCTGTGCCTTTCTTCCTAGGCGAATTTGTTGGTTCTATTTTCTTCGGAAGATTGGCTGATGCACGTGGAAGAAGGACTGTGTTTCTTTACAACCAGCTGATATTTGGTGGCGGAATGCTGATAGCTGGATTCATGCCACTATGGCAACTTGTAGCCCTATTTGTTTTCGTGGGCGGAATTGGGGTTGGAGGGGAATTTCCACTTGTTGATAGTTATGGTACAGAAGTTTTCAAGGGCCAACAGAGGGGAGCCAGGCTCGCCATGGTGTACACAATTGCTGTAACAGCAGCGCCACTTATTGTGTTCATCACATCGCTGACAAAGCCACTTGGATATTATTCATTCAGGATACCGCTCTGGATAATGGGTATTGCAGGGTTTGCTGTCTGGGCCATCAGGCTTAGGCTAACAGAGTCGCCAAGATGGCTCGAGACACAGGGCAGGTACAAGGAAGCAGACGCAATCATGACACGCATAGAAGAAAAGGTGAAGGCTGACGAAGGCTTGAAGGAGTTGCCTCCAATCCAACATAAGTCTGAACCCATTGCAAAACAGTCGAAGTTCAAGGATATATTTGCACCGGACGTCAGGCGTACAACAATCATGATGCTTATATTCCAATTCTTCCAGTCTGGGATCTTTTATGGATTTGTTACATTTGCCCCAGGAATAATTACTTCTAAATACCCGCTTCATGATCCCCTTGGTTACGCTGCAGTAATATACGCAGGATTTGTTTTCGGGAGCATTTTTAACATATTCATAATTGACAGGATGGAAAGGAAATGGGGCATCATCCTCTTTGCCATAATAGGTGGTATCTTCGGCACCCTCTTTGTTATTGTGAATTCACTTCTCGAGGCAGTCCTTTTCGGGTTCCTTGCCACGTTCGCACTCTGGAATTTCTCAAACTTCCTGCACCAGTACAACGCTGAGGTATTTCCAACAAGAGTAAGGACGACAGCTGCAGGTACGGTCTACTCTGTAAGCAGGGTATCTACAAGTATTCTTGTGCTTTTGATTGCTGCAGTTGTATTACCTCTTGGCCCCCTAGCAGTCTTTGGTGTTATATGGATCTTTGTGGCAATATGTGCAATTGATCTTATAGTTCTTGGTCCGAGGACATCCAGAAGGAGAATAGAGGATATAGCAGTCTAAAATTCACATATTTTAAACCACTTTCATTTTTTTGAAATTTTCAATTTCTGTAACGGAGTAACCAAGTGTCGACAGTATTTCTTCGGAATCAGATCCAAGCCCAGGCGCAGTCCCATCTCTGTTTTCTGAACCGGGCACGGTAGGCATATATATCTTCCGGTTGTCAAAGTCGACGGAGGCTAGCTTGCTCTTAAGATGCGGATCATTGAGCAGATCCCAAGGTTTGTTAAGTGTTGCGTGGGCTATGTTAAGCTTGGTAAGAAGATTTTCAACATCCTCAAAAGTCATTGTCGACAACCTATTCTGAACGATCTTCAGCAGTTCTGGTCTGTGCCTGTACCTCATTTCATTTTTGCTGAACCTTTCCTCTGAGCAAACCCCAAGCTGGAAGCCTCTGCAGAATTCCTCCCACTGCTTATCTGTTGTTACAGCTATGAAAATATCACTGTTATCTTTGGTCCTAAAGAAATCGTATATTGCCCACGCAAACCCCTCTTCGTTCAGGGGCCTTAGGGGCTTCCCTGTGAGCTCGTAGGAAACAATATGCTGGCCCATTATGAATGCTGCTGTTTCGAACATGCCTATGTCTATATATGATCCTTTTCCAGTTGTCTCCCTCTCCATTAGGGCCTTGAGGCACCATATTACCCCGAACATGGCCGATGTCATGTCAACAATCGATGCTCCAATTCGCATCGGTCTTCCTTCAAGGCCATTCATGTAGGCAATGCCTGAGTGGACCTCAATTGGGTAGTCGAGCGATTTTCTGCCTTCGTAAGGGCCGCTTGCATAACCCTTTAGTGAGAGATATACAATTTTTGGGTTTATAGTACTCAGAAAATCATATGAAAGACCAGCTTTGGCAAGCGATCCATAACCAAGATTGTCAATCAACACATCAGATTCCTTGATGAGCTTCAGGAAAATCTCCCTTCCAGCATCTTTGGTAAAATCCAGTGAGAGGCTCTTCTTGTTCCTGTTATAGAACAGAAAGGCTCCAGAGCTTGTTCCTGTAAGCCTTCTTGCTATGTCGCCTTCTCCAGGTTTTTCTACCTTTATGACTTCATACCCAAGATCGGCAAATATTAAGCCAGCTGTGGGGCCTGCAACTATGTGCCCGATTTCAACGACTCTTGTCAAATGTGT
>JAVZLI010000053.1:0-2956 GCA_038883835.1 Thermoplasmataceae archaeon | reverse complement strand
GGCCATCTGCACGATTTCAGAACCCCTTATGGATCGCCCCTCATTAACAGAAAGGTCCTTTATTGCAGCTACAAGCTCCTTCAGTTTTTCCTCTGGCAGGCTTATGCCATTTACCGAGAGAATTTTACCAATCATTGATCTTCCGGTATATACGTTGACGGAAAACTCATCCCCGCGAAATGTATCCGAGAAGGCTGCATGAGTGCCTGCAGTATGTATTGAAGCGTTTTTACCGTACACTGGAAAATTCCTGAAGAGAAAGTCAGGGCCGAGCTTCTTTATTATCACGTCAGCCATTTTTTCATAGAGTTTAAGAAGTTCAGGTTTTTTTATCCCAGTTTTGTGTCCAGACAACGTTAAAATGCTATCTATGGTTGCAAGATCAGATATCCCATTTCTTTCTCCTATCCCAAATGCAGTACAGTCTATGAAATCAGCGCCAGCATTGAACGCTGTGATTGCATTGATCACTGAGGCGCCAGAATCATTGTGGCAGTGAACCTCGATGCTCGCATTCACTATCCTCTTTGCTGTTTCGATCACATTCTTAACATGATTGGGAGAAGCGCTTCCCGTTGTGTCAGGCAATTGGATTACATCTGCTCCTGCGTTGTCTACTGTTGTTGCCAGCTTAGCTACCTGGTCTGGCGAATATGCTGCTATGTTTACTATTGCAACCTCCACTTTCCTTCCCTTGGAGGATGCATATTTGATCGATTGCTGAATGCTGCTGAGATCATCGATCTTGAATGGAAGATGCAGGGAAATGCTGGCGCCAGTATCATATATTGTATCAATGTCCTCTTTCACGGTCCTTCCGAGTGCAAATGTCTCTTCGAACAATCGCTCCCCAATGATAGTCTTGGTTACCTCAATTTCACTCCAATGGGCCGGTGGATATGAAACCAGAGCCCGTTTTATGCCTGTCGCTGATAGTTGCCGTGCTATGTCCATCCTTTCCTTAATGGATAATGCAAGTCCGGGTGTTTGCAGTCCTTCCCTTAGGGTATCATCTGTGAGCATGAACTTTAGAAACGTACCTTGTATTTTAAGAAACCTTAAAATCTGTTAGATTTACAGAGAGGTTAAATTCAGGTGTATTATTGTTTTATATGGGCAAGACGGCAGCTGAAAAGATATTATCCCGCGCCAGTGGCACGGATTCGCGTGCCGGTGATGTTGTGTGGGGAATTCCTGATCTTGTTTATGTCCACGATGTCCTCGGCCCCCTTGTCCTCAAGTCCTTTCGGGCGATGAAGGCGGGCCAAATCAAATACAGAGGAAAGATCATATTCATAGATGATCACATATTTCCAGCCAAGGATGTGGAAAGCTCACAGAACGCGCTCGAAATGAAGGAATTTGCAAGAGATAATAAAATCATGTTTATTGGCAATGGAGAAGGCATTGAACATACGCTGCTCATAGAAAATGGCGAAATAAAGCCGGGCATGTTTGTCGTTGGATCGGACTCGCACACAGTAACAGCTGGAGCTGTTGGAGCCATGGGCGTTGGCCTCGGATCTACAGATATAGCAGCTCTCTTTGCGCTTGGGAAGAATTGGTTTAGAATTCCTGAAAGCATCAAGGTCAATCTTATTGGGCGCATGGGAAGGTATGTTACGGGGAAGGATGTGATCTTAGACATCATTGGAAAAATTGGTGTTGACGGCGCCAACTATATGAGCATGGAGATTACTGCTGAAGATTATAACATGGAACTTGACGACCGGCTGGCAATAGCCAATATGACAGTTGAAGCTGGAGCAAAGGACGGCCTTGTGTTTGACTCTTCAGGCGATCCAAATGAACAATGGTTTATTCCAGACAGTGACTCTAGATATGCTTCCAGTCTTTCTGTTGATCTGGAAACTTTGCGGCCCAAGATCGCTTTACCGTATTCTCCCGGTAACGTGCATGACGTGAGTGAGGCTGTTGGCACAAGGGTAGACGAGGTTTACATTGGAAACTGTGCCAACGGGACACTGAAGGATTTACGGGAAGCAGCAGAAGTTCTGAAGGGCAGAACCGTCAAAGAGGGTGTTAGGATGATTGTTGTTCCAGCCACTAGAAGGATTTACAGGCAGGCCATAAAGGAAGGATACATCGATACATTCCTGGATGCCGGAGCCACTGTAGCCCCATCAACGTGCGGAGCATGTGCGGGGCTGCACATGGGAGTTCTCGGCAAGGGGGAAATTGCAATTGCGAACACAAACAGGAATTTTAGGGGGAGAATGGGTCATCCCGACAGCCGGGTCTACCTGGCAAATTCGTATGTGGCAGCCCTTGCTGCCGTGGAAGGTGAAATATGCGATCCTCTGGAAGCAATTTAAGTGGAAAGGTCCACACTCTTGGCGATAACATAGACACCGATATGCTAGCACCAGGAGGCTATCTACATATGGGAATAGAAGCACTCAAGATGCACTGCCTCGAGGCGGTTGAGCCTGGCTGGCCGAGGAAAGTATCTAGGGGTGACGTAATAATAGCTGGCAGAAACTTTGGATGTGGTTCATCTAGGGAACAGGCTGCAATTGTTCTCAAAGATCTTGGCATCTCTCTTGTTCTGGCAAAATCATTTGCCAGAATCTTCTACAGAAATGCGGTGAACGTTGGATTACCGCTTGGGATAATCCAGGGAGAAGTGGAATTGAAGGAAGGCGAAATGGTAACCTACAACATAAGTAAGGAACTAGTTAAAGGAAGGCAGGCAATTCATTTCACCGGAGTCTCTGGCCCACTAAGAGAAATTCTTGATGCCGGTGGGCTCGTCCCATTTGTGATTTCAGAGATCAGTAAGAATGGATAATCAGCGTGCTTTTCTGCCGAGCAAAAACTCTATCAGTTTTCTCTCGCCATTTCTAAGATGGTATGAAACCGTAGGTTTGGAAAGTCCAAATGACAATGAAAGCTTTTCGAGGGAACATTTTCTTGGCCATGAATAGAATCCTGC
>JAVZLI010000052.1:0-6593 GCA_038883835.1 Thermoplasmataceae archaeon | reverse complement strand
CGAAATGATTACAAGAACAGGCCTCATAAATCTTGACTATGCTGACATAAAGACCATCATGAAAGATGGCGGAGTTGCGATGATAGGTATTGGCGAAGCATCAGGCGGCAATAACCGTGTACTTGCAGCTGTGAATGACGCCATCACTTCACCGCTCATTGAGGCTGACATCTCAGAGGCAAAGGGATGCCTGATACGCGTCATAGGCAGCCCCAATATGACTGTTAGCGAAGCGCAGAATGCAATGAGTGCGATACAGGAAAAAATTAGCCCAGACGCCAAAATCATATGGGGTGCCAGTGTAGAAGAGGATATGGGTGACAAAATCCGCGTCCTGGTTCTCCTGACAGGCGTAAAGTCGCCATATATGTTATCAGGAAAGAACGAAATAAGGATCATGAAAAAGATGCTGGGAGGGCATGATCAAGACCTTGGCTTAGATCTTGTCCAGTGATCAGATATTTTATAATATTTGCCCTCTTTTCAGTGATGTGGCAGCAAACTCCAGGCTGATTGTTGCTCTTGATATGTATGACATGGAAAGGGCAATCGATGTGGCATCCAAGACGTCTGATGTTGCGTTCGCGTTCAAGGTTAACTGGCCCCTTGTCATGGCCCAGGGGGTGAAGGCGATTGAGGCGCTTTCACACTATGGGCGTGTGCTGTGTGATTTCAAGCTTGCAGACATTCCAAATACAAACGTGCTCATAACAAAAAAAGCTAGATTGGCTGGCGGCTGGGGAATAATCTCTCACTCTGCCGTCGGCAGGGACTCTCTCCAGGCAGTGGTTCATAATGCGGACGGAATGAAGGTATTTTCTGTCGTTTACATGTCCCATCCTGGATGGGCGGATATTCTTGGAAACAGACTTTTGGATCTAATCGCTATTTCAAAGTCAGCTGGGGCAGATGGCCTCATAGGGCCAGGCAACGAGCCCTCCATAATAAGAAAGATAAGGCAGGTGGAAAAATATATGCCTATTCTTGCGCCTGGCATAGGAACCCAGGGTGGCAGTGCGAGAGATGCGATTGATGCCGGGGCAGATTTTATAATAGTTGGCAGGAGCATATACTCATCTGAAAGCCCAAGGGAATCCGCAAAATCAATCCTGGAATCAATTTCCGAATTCGGCAGCCCTGAAAGAAGTTTAGCATAGTTGCGTGGGCTGTGATTAGGGAATGAAGTGTATCCCAATCATTATGGGAATAGTTATAATTATTGTCATAAGGTAAAAAACCATATAAAAAAGCCTTAACATCCTTCTAACGTCCCTTGAGGACGGCAGGAAGCCCCCCTCATTCATTATGAACATGCCCGGCCTTTCCAGCCTCAGGTTGAGGGACGAGGCAAAGGCACCAGCAGGCCATCCGATTGTCACACTATCCGTTGCCATCCTTATGCTTTTGAACGGCTTGCTCAGAACCCTGTAGTCCATGAACTCAGATCCTATCACCATCAGGACTCCCGCTATCCTAGAGGGGATGTAATTTATAATCGAATGGATTATAGCGGTTGGCTTTCCAAATTCGAAGTTTCTCCTGTTTCTCTGCCCGACGAGAGAATCCAGGACGATGAAAACTTTGGCACCAATTGCCCCAAGTATGCCCAGAAAAGAAAAATAGAAAAATGGAGATATTACATAATTCACAAGATCTTCGCATATCTTCTCAATTACAGCTGAGCTTATGAGAGGGTATTCTAGTCTGCTGAGGTCCCTGTGTACATATTTGCCAGCCAAGACTCTCGCCTCCTCAAGATTCTCTGACTCAAGAGCTTCAATTACTGGATTGACGTCATCCCTTATCCGTGATAATGAGAAAGTGCTTTTGAATACCACGATTGCTGTTATTATGTATGCCACTGCAAAGAATTTCAATATAAATAGAAGAGCAAATACTGGCACGAGAATAACTGACAATACAAAAATGTCATAGAGAAAGCCCGAGATCATCTTATGCCTGAACACCCTGAAATATGGATCAAGAGACGTAGCCACTTTTCTGATGATGGCATTAATGTTGATATATGGCCTCGGGTCTCCGAAAAGGAAATCGAGCAAGATAGCCCCGATAAGTATAGTCAGCGATGTTTCCAAAATCCTAATATCCATTCAGGACCTCGTATATGAAGTCAACATCAACATTTTCAATAAAAGCTTTGGTCATATTGTCTATATTTCTTTCGAGATCTTCGCCATAGTCTTTCGTGATATTTGTGCCTGTTAGATAACTCAAAAAGGCTGAGTCTTCTAGAATTCCATGTATATTGGTACCCATAATGTTGCCAGTGATGCTTCCCTCCGGCCCATACTCAGTAATATTGAGCGGATTGGCCCTTCCGTGGACCGTTCCAAAGTGTATCTCGTACCCGGAATGCTGACTTGCATCGTTTCCCACGAGAGTCCTGAATTTGACTTTCCTCACAGTTTTTTCTCTGGAATACGATGTTTCGCATGGCAGCAGGCCCAGGCCTTCCACACTTTTAGATCGCATCTCCACATTTCCATAGTCATTGATCCTTGTCCCCAGCATCTGGTAGCCGCCGCAGATACCCAGCAGTCTGGCGCCTTGCCTGGCTCGATCCTTTATTTTTTCAGCCAAGCCATTATTGCGAAGGAATTCTAGGTCTGCCTGGACATCCTTTGATCCTGGAAGTATGATTACCCTGGTTGTTTCCCTGATTTCATCTGCCCTATGCACAAATGTGCAACCCAGCCCTGCTGAGAAGAGAGGATCAACATCACTGTAATTTTCCATATGTGGATAGGCGACCACAGCAATGTCACTGGAAATAAGCTTTGGAGAAGTATAGTTAAGTGAATCCTCACCGGGAAGGGTATTTTCAACAAACGGCATCACTCCAATTATTCTTTTATTTGTCATCTCTTCAATCTTTTTGATGCCATTTGTGAGTATGCTTGAGTCCCCGCGCATCCTGTTGATAATGATCCCCCTTACCAAATCCGGCCTCTCCATTAGCGAGATCGTTCCGTAAATGGATGCGAAAACACCTCCGCGATCGATATCTGCTACTAGAAGTACGGGCGAATTATATAAGCTGGAAACGAACGTGTTGGCAAAATCCCTGTGCTCCAGGTTTATCTCAGCCGGGGATCCTGCTCCCTCAGCCACTACTATGTCATATCTTGAGAGAAGCGAGTCCAACGAGCTCCTGATAACCCGTGGGGCATTGGCTTTCATGTACTCCCCATATTCTAAGTAGGTCATTGACCCGTGGGAACGGCCACTTTCAATCAATTGTGATCTCGATCCCCCTTCAGGTTTGAGGAGATACGGGTTCATTTCCGCAGAAGGCTCTGTTCTCGCAGCCTTGGCCTGTAGCCATTGTGCTCTGGCTATCTCATGCCCACCCTCAATGGAAACTGAGTTGAGTGACATGTTTACGGCCTTGAAAGGAGCTACCTTGAAACCCTTGTCTGAGAGGTATCTGCATAGACACATTGCAATTGTGCTTTTCCCAGCATCAGAGGATGTCCCCAGAATCTGAATTACCTTTCCTGCCACACTGGGACATGACCAGCTACTATTTCAGTAATGACTTACCCCAGATTGGTAACATGGGAAAAGGAATCCATGCTCCTTTGTCAGCTATATAGCTCTAGGCGCACCATTGAAGGCCCATATTTTGAAATGGACTGGATTCAATGGCGAAAGCACCTGACAAACGATGCAAGCCTTGATCAAAACCATTGCAGAAAATGGAAACTATGAGGTTGGCATTATATCAAACTTGAAGCCATACTGTTCTTTAGAAAGTTATATATTTAATCCAGGAATTTCCCTAAGCTTTTGAGATGACTGGTAATTATGAGTGATCTTCTCGAAGAATTTGAACAGAAGCGTGAACTTCTTAGAAGGATGGTTGAGGAGCATATTAAGAAAAGGGATGAACTTGCTGCTGAAAGCCATAAATATGCTGAAGAAAGGGACACCCTCAACGGCATGGTTCGTGAGCTTCGTGAAGAGGTAAAAAAGAAGATCACTCGAAAGGGAGAGCTTATTGAAGAGGTTCAAAAGCTAAGATCTGAAAAGGAAGAACATTACAAAGTCCTAGCTGACTTGAGGAAAGAGTACCGCAAAATAAAGGATGAAACCAATGCTGAAGGATTTGACAAGCGTACACTCAAGGCAAAGGAGAAGGAGCTTCAGAGGCTGGAGACAAAGCAGCAAACGACATTGCTAGACAAGAAAGAAGAGGATAAGGTTGTTGCCGAGATCCGCAAACTTACCAATGAAATAAAGAACATGAAGGCCTCCATTGACAAGGCTCTTCAGACCAATGACTCCATAAAGGAGATCACTGCAAAGATTAACACCGAAAGGAAGGCTGGAGAAGACCTCAAGAAGAGAATTGACGAAATTTCAAATGAGATCACAGCGCTCAGCGATGAGATAAACAGAGGCCTTCAGGAACTTGATGACATGAGGAAGAAGGCGGACGAGAACCATGAGCAGTTCGTCAAGTTTAGCCAAGAATCTACAAAGGAACACGAAGCATTCATACAGACAAAGAATGAGCTTCGTGATCTGGAAAAGGTCATAAACACCTTAAAGACAAAGGACAGAGCAACAAAAAAGAAGGAGAAGGAAGGGGAACTGCAGAAGAAAGCCTCCTCGCTTTTCGAGAAATTCAAAAATGGAGAACAGCTTACCACAGAAGACCTGCTGATCCTTCAAAAGGCAGGTTTCCTCTAATCGTCCTCCTCAGGAATATCTGCCGACAAGGCAACATTGTAAACCCTGGAATTGCTTTGTAGCTTCAGCTTAGGCGCAAGGACACTGTCATTAATTTCGCAGGCATCCCCTATTGTAGTGTGCCTCATGATGACGGAGTTCCTTATCCTTGTCCCTGATCCGATCAGGACATCATCCATCAGTATTGAATTCTCGACCTCAACATCCTCTCCAATTGCCACGCCGTCGTACACCGCCGAAGCCTTTATCTTTGTCCCGGGTTGTATCCTGACCGAGCTTCCCACATAGGTCGGCCCGATAACGGAAACCCCTCTCGTTAGAACTGAATGGGTGCTGATGATAGCCTTTCCGGAAATGCCGTCATCAGCATAGCTTTTCCCGTATTTTTCCACCATTAACTGATTCGCACGTATCATATCATGGGGGCGCCCTGTATCAAGCCACGTCCCGTCACCGATATACCCGAATATTGGAAAGTTCTTTTCAATAAGATCTGGGAAGAGCTGTTTTGCAAAATCGTACGGCTGGTCACCAGGGATTAGGTCAAGAACCTCTGGTTCCATCACATAAAGCCCTGCGTTTATCAGGTTGGAAAATGCCTCGGACTTCGTTGGCTTCTCTAGAAATCTAACTATCCTGCTGCCATCCACGTCAACTATTCCAAACTGTGAAGGGTCGTCCACCCTTGTGAGGGCAATTGTAAGTTTTGCGCCTTTCTTTTTGTGGAAGTCCAGGATCTTTCCAATATTGAAATCAATAAGTGTGTCACCACTCCCAACAATGAATGTATCGTCTATGAACTTAGAGACCAGCTTTACACTTCCCGCTGTTCCAGCAGGTTCCCTCTCAACAGAAAATAGAATGTTCTGGTCATCATGCTTGAACTTCAGCACACCACTGATGAGAGCTTCAAACTTGTAGCCAGCCGTAATGATTGCATCCTTAATGCCGGCTTCATAGAAAGAATCAAGAATGTAACCGATGCATGGTTTTCCGGCAATTGGGACAAGTGGCTTTGGAATTGCATATGTTATGGGCCGGAGTCTTGTGCCTTTGCCTCCAGCCATCACAACGGCCTTTAGGGACATGCACCATTTATGGCTTCTTTAAATATAATATTTGCAATATCATGAAAATGTCCTTTCCATAGTTTTTCCTTTCTGTATCTGTGGTGAGCAGCTAAACCCATCACGCTGAATCTTTTTAAGAGACAGTTCTGGCTTCACATACAAAGTTTACGCTGATTCCTCACATTCTAGCAATTCACCCTATTGCCATCTACCATCCTGGTTATCCCATCACCTCTTTTCCCGTCCTTGGCAGGCATATCCTTCCATATTCTGTCATTTACTCCTTTCTTTAAAGAGCTTGGGCATCCTGTGACAAGCAACATGGAAGGCGCATCTATTGGAGAAAGATTCCCAATGGCCGGGCAAATGGCAAGGATACTTTTTTTGGGGATGGCGAAAAGAATATGTGCATTGTGCCTCATCTGGGCTAAAGATCAAATGGTTTGTGCCTTGGAATCATAAAAAGATTTAAATATTAACAATGCAGTGTCTGACAAAGAGATGATAAATTACCCTCCCCCTCTGGACCAGTATTCTTCCATTATTACAATGATACTTGTCTTCTTGGACGGTCTGTTGTTCGGAGTCGCATTCAAAAAGGCAATTGCATCCATAATCCTTGTAATCGTAGCGATTGTTATCGCATCTTTCCTGGGTCTGGCTTTTATTCCAAATATATCTCTGACCGGACTTATATCGCAACTGGTCTCATACGCTCAGGAGACACAGTTCGGTTCCCTGGTGGTATCTTTTACCATAGTCCTATTTGTCATAGGGCTTGGAATAGGCATATGGAAAGGATAAGGC
>JAVZLI010000051.1:0-6825 GCA_038883835.1 Thermoplasmataceae archaeon | reverse complement strand
GCGCCTATAACAGGGGCTGACAATATCTGGCCTATGGACGAACCTGGTGGAGGAGGAGGCAATGACGTGATGTTCAAACCTGTTGAGAGTGGAGAAATCGAAAGGCCACTGCCAGAGGATGATGAGAAGATGAACGAAAAAATAAGCAGAAGGAAGAACCCAAACACCAGGAAGAATACAGAAGAGGCTGAACCAACCGATCTTAGGCCCCTACGGCTGCCTGCCGCAACAACGAGGCCTGTCAGAACCCATACGGCAAAAAGTGTCGGGAACTGCAAAGGGTTCCCAAAATAGAGAAATAGAAGCCCAAAGAACATTACCATTTTATATCCGAACACCGGGCCTAGCCAATCTATAAGGGTTGAATAATACGATGATAAAATATAATAGCTAAAACCTGCAACCGCTATTACTCCAAGAATCAGGGACGTTAACTTTCCCACTCTTCACCTTATAAAAATTATAGTAAAACAATATATAAATTTGTTCGATAAAAAATTCTTTGAACCCGCATACTGTCAGCGGTTGGCCGCCAGATGGCTTAACACTGAATGCGCATGGGTCCAGGCAGGGACATGGCTCAGTGCCACAGAAATGCCAGAAAGGTTCCCATGAGCAGCGGCGACCCCTATGCCTGTGGCAGTAACCAGAGCTGCGATCTTAGCTGCCATCATTCCACTTATTACCATAATAATAAATTGACCAATATCATAAACAAATTTTGGTACAAAAATAACAAAAGATTTTTCCTATGGAATTATAACATAAACTGGCTGTTTACTTTGGATGGTATTACTCTGGCCCACCTCAACAGAGAACTTCTTAAATGCGTGAAATGTCAAAGGCTTGTTGTGTTCAGGGAGGAGATAAGCCAAAAATACTCGTCTGTCAGCGGTGAAAAATTCTGGGCAAAACCAGTCCCTGGATACGGGGACATAGGAGGAAGGCTCATGGTACTTGGGCTAGCACCGGCTGCCAGGGGTGGCAATAGGACCGGCAGAGTATTCACAGGTGATAAGAGCGCCCAGTTTTTGGTTTCCTGCCTGCACAAAGCCGGTTTTGCAAATCAGCCAACCTCAACAGCG
This sequence comes from Thermoplasmataceae archaeon, assembly GCA_038883835.1. Lineage (GTDB taxonomy): Archaea > Thermoplasmatota > Thermoplasmata > Thermoplasmatales > Thermoplasmataceae > UBA447. The sequence goes on along the minus strand of JAVZLI010000051.1, from coordinate 5,740 downwards.
GTAAATGACGGGCTTTTGTACCTTGATACCTATGTAACAGCTGCTGTGAAATGCGTGCCTCCAGAAAATAAGCCGGATCGGGATGAAATGATAAATTGCCTCTATTATCTCAATGCCGAACTGAAGCTTATGAAGAACTTGAAGGTAATTCTTGTTTTGGGCAAGGTGGCATTTGACTCGCTGAAAATGGCCATGTCAGGAATGGGTTTGGATGTCAGGAGCTTGAGGTTTCAGCATGGGTCAGCCGCAGAGGTGGGCAGGTGGAAGATCTTTTGCTCATTCCATCCAAGCCCAAGAAATGTAAATACCGGAAAGCTCAATGAGGAACAGTTCATGGAAATACTAACCAGAATCAGGTCTGAACTCCATAGGGATGCATTACAGCTATAAGCTACTATGATCTATGCAAAATATGACCATTGCAAGAGTCAATTTCTATGGCAGGATAACCCCATCCATGGCCCAGGGATATGCTGATATTTTCCAGTATATAAAAAGGAAAAGGAGGATCACGGCAGTAGTTTTAGTTGTCAACTCAGGGGGCGGAGACGCCACTGCAAGCGAGATGCTTTACAGGTCACTGGCAGCCCTTAATGCAATAAAGCCCGTGTATGCGGTTATACAGGGAATCGGTGCATCCGGTGCATACTGGGTGGCAATTGGAGCGAGGAAGATCTATGCCATGAGCACTTCGATTGTAGGTTCAATTGGTGTGATCAGCGTTTCCCCAAACATAAGGAAAATGCTGGAAAAAATAGGCGTTGAGATAAATCTATTCAAGGCTGGAAAACACAAGGATATGCTTTCGCCATTCGGGGAACAGGACGAGGAGGCAAGATCACTTTACCAGAATATGCTAAACGATGTTTATGAGGTCTTTCGCAGCGAGGTTGTCAAGAGAAGGGGTCTTGACGCGTCACCTGATTCAGAGGCCACCAGCGGCCTTGTCTTTTCATCTAAAAAGGCTCTTGATCTTAAGCTTATAGACAAGATAGGTGGACTGGAAGAGGCCATAGAGGATGTTGCTAGGGATTTCAATCTGCCCCGCAAGGTGAAGACGTTCGAGCCGAAAAGGCCTCTTGTATCACGACTGATTGGAATGGCATCCGAAACTATTCTTTCAGAATTAGGCCTGAACTAATTCTAGAAAGTCTGATCGAGGGTGGAGTTTTAGCAGTCATTAGTCTGTACTGACTTCAGTCTGGTTATGGAAGTAAACGTAGTAAAGAATCGGATCAAGCAGTGAGATGAGGCTGGAAGATATGAATGCTAGGGTGACAAATCCGTAGGCAAAGAGGAAACCGCCCAACTGCGTGGATGCACCGTATGGAAGCCTTCTGAATACCCCGGTGATGCTGCTTCCCCTCGATCTTTCCTCTGGAGAAAATACCGTCATTGAAAACTTCTGCCGTATTGGCTGCCCTGTGGTGTAAAGGCCGGTTCTTATTATATACAATATGGAAGAGACGAGCACCGGGAATAGAGGGATGAACAGGATGAGCAACGATGATACTATTCGAACAGCAATCACAGCTCTTATTGTTCCAAGGGCCTTTTCTATAATGGAGGAAAAATTGACCATTATACCTGATGCTATGTATGAGAGCGTGAATATTGCACTGATCTGGTAGGCTTCCAGCCCGCGGTCCTGGAAATAGATTGACATTAAGGGAACAACTATCCCAAGGCCCAGGCTGCCTGCAAGGCCGGTTGTAGATATAAGCAAAATTTTTCTCGCTGATTTTTTCGGAAGGATTGTGGTTTCTTTATTGCCTTGAGTGCGATCCTTCCTAACCTGGGAATCTCTTATCAGAGACACGAAGCCGATTGAAAGAATGTTCAATATAAGCGCTGTAAGGAACAGAACCCTGTAAAAATCACCGAATACGGCAGATACAAGTGTGGAGTATAATCCGCCTGCAACCGCTGAGAACGTAGCTAGGGAAGTGAGTGCGGAATAGGTCCTTGTCCTGCCAGTGGTTTTTCTATCCGCCACCATGGCAGTGATGAGGGGCGTCACCGGGCCGCCTCCAGCACCGCCCCCAATTCCGCTGAAGGACAACCCGAAAACAGATGTTCCAAGAATGATGTAATGGTTTGTTGTCAAAAGCAAGGTAATGGTCAGGAACCCTGAAAGTGAAGACATAATGAGAAGCATCCTTTTCCTGCTGTATAGGTCTCCGAGAAATCCTGAAACCAGGACAAGGGCTGAGCTAGAGGCTGTAGCTATAAAGGCATACAGGCCAACCTCAACATACGAAAACCCCATTGATCGCAGATACAAGGGAAGTATGAAGCTCAGGAATCCGAAGTAGAAACTCCTTGTGGCCCTGATCAGGGCTATCATCACAAGGTCCCTGTTCCACTTCCTGCCATTATCTTCCAATGTTGCACCCTAAAATTAATTGGAATGTAACCACCCATTAAACATTTTTTCCAGGGTGCAGATTCGGCAAACTTCCAGCCAAACAAGGTTGTTATGCAAAGTTGCCCAAAAATGTGCCTGGATTCCAATGAGCATTGCTTTTTAAATCAAGCAAGCATTCTCAGATCATGGAAACAAAGCGGGTGCCAAACGCACTTGCAATGGATATGGTCACCAGAGTGCTCGAAAAACAGGATAGGGGAGAAACCGTCTTTTCTCTTGCCGTTGGGGAACCAATGTTCGATACGCCAGCTGAAATCGTGAACGAGGCTATATCAGCCATGAAGAATGGAATGACCCATTACATCGCTTCATCAGGCATTGGGGATGTCAGGAAGGCAATAACTCAGAAGGTAAATGAACAGAACGGAATAAAAGCAAAGGAGAGGAATACAATCTTTCTACCAAGCAAAATGGCAATTTATTCAACATTTCTTGCCTTGCGTGAAGAGGGGAAGAGTGTTCTGGTTCCGGATCCAGGATACTTCTATTCAGAACCAGCAAGACTGGCTGGACTTGAGCCAGTGCCCTACAGGCTTTCATCCAATTATGATCTAGACCTGGAGGAAATTGAATCAAGAATAGACAAAAACACAGCAGCTATAATGGTAAATACACCGGGAAACCCGACTGGACGCTGCTTGAAGAAGGAAAAACTTGAGAAACTTTACGACATGTGCTCAGATCACGAAATACTTATAATCAGCGATGAAGCCTACGAGGATCTGGTTTATTCCGGTAACCACTTCTCAGTTGGCTCTCTTGAAGATAAACCGGGAATTGTAATTTCCATATTCTCCCTATCAAAGAGCTTTTCCATGACAGGATGGAGGGCGGGCTATACCGTCGCTGATGATCAAATAGTAAGGAGAGTGCAATCTGTCATAGACAACACCATCACGTGCTTTCCTCCATTCATTGAACGCGCATCTGCCTATGCTTTGTTGAACAGAGCCCAGTGGATTGGCTATTTCAGGACGGAGTTCAAAAAGAGAAGGGATCACATTATGGGCCTTCTTAGAAAGTTAAGAAATATAAGGGTTGAAGACGTTGATGGGGCATTCTATGTTTTTCCTGCCATTGATAATGTTACAGACTCAGCCTCTATGGCAGCTAGGCTGCTGGAAGAGGAAAACGTGGCAGTCTTGCCGGGATCCATCTTTGGAAGCGCTGGCGAAGGCCATATAAGGATGTCATACTCAGGTTCCATTGATACCATAACGGAAGCCGTCCAGAGATTTGGAAAATTCCTGAGGAGATTTGAGGAGGCCATGTAAATGCCCAGGCATAATATTATGATTATAGGATTCGGAGTTGTCGGCCGTGGATTCTACAATCTGCTGATGGAAAAGGTTGGGCAACTGCCATACCACAATATTTCAGTCTCTGAGATAGTGGATTTGAGGTATGGCGTAATAAAAAATCCTCGCAACATTGATGTTGATCGTTTGCAGCCCGTGAAGAACGAGGTAGATGTCCTTGACGAGATTGAGAGAAGCCATTGCGACACGGTCTGTGAATTTACCTGGGTTGATTACAAAGACGGTGGCCCCGGTTACAGGCATATAAAAAAGGCACTTGATACTGGCAAGAATGTTATCACGACAAACAAAGGGCCAATTGCGCTTCATTACCGAGAACTGGTATCCCATGCAGAATCAAAGCATCTAAAGCTGAAATTCAAGGGAACCGTTATGGCAGGTACGCCATCATTTAACATCCTCGAGCTTTTGCCTGGAATCAGGGTGAATTCCTTTAGGGGAGTCCTGAACGGGACCACAAACTACATTCTCACAAGAATGTCCCAGGGTGTTATGTTTCACGATGCCTTGGCAGAGGCACAGTCTAAGGGTTATGCTGAAGCTGATCCTACCAATGATGTTGAGGGTTATGATGCAAGGGCAAAATGTGCCATTGTTTCAAATGTGCTGGGGTGGGATAGGTCATACAATGATGTTGAGGTTGCTGGAATATCACACATCACACCTGATGAAGCGGCTTCTGGAGTGAAACTTATTGCATATGCTGATCCAGAGATTGCCTATGTGAAACCGGTGAAGCTCCAGCAGTCCGATCTGCTTAGGCACGTTGAAAATGTCACAAATGCAATTGAATTCGATACAGACACCCTTGGGAGAATCACCGTTTCAGGGCCGGGGGCAGGGTCAAGGGAGACTGCTCAGGCGGCGCTAACTGATCTTGTATCAATACTGAAAGAGGGGGAAGCTTAATCTAAGCTTGCACAATACTAAAGCATGGGTAACTTCGAAGATGCCCTGAAGCTAAGGGATCTTGCAAGAAAGCACAATGATCTTTTCAGGGACAGTATTCCGCTGATTGCGTCGGAGAATGTCATGAGTCCCCTGGCAAAGGAGATGCTGGTTACGGATCTCGGCCACAGGTATGCCGAGGGGCTTCCTCACCACAGGTATTATCAGGGAAATTACTTCGTAGACCTCATTGAGGATTTCGTTACTGAGAAGTGCAAAACCCTATTCAAATCTAAACAGGCAGATCCGCGGCCAATATCAGGTACAAACGCCAACGCAGCCACAATATATGGTCTGCTCAATCCAGGCGATCCAATTATAGCCCCCAATCTGTCCGGCGGAGGGCATATTAGCGCGGCGAAATTTGGATCTGTGGGTATCCGCGGCTTGAAGCTTGAAACCTTTCCCTTTGACCCTGAAACCATGACTGTTGATCCAGATCAGGCAATTAAGAAAATAAAGGATTTCAAGCCCAAGGTTTGCCTACTGGGGCAGTCGGTGTTCCTCTTCCCTGCCCCAATCAGGGAAATAAGTGATGCTGCCAGGGAGGTTGGTGCCAAGATATGGTATGATGGTGCACATGTTCTTGGCCTGATAGCCGGCGGAAAATTCCAGGATCCATTGAGGGAGGGTGCCGAGATCATTACAGGCAGCACACATAAAACATTCCCAGGGCCCCAACATGGTATAATTCTTGGTCAAACAGACGATGAAACCTGGAAAGCTGTTCAGCGGGGCGTGTTTCCTGGAACCATAAGCAATCACCATCTGAACGCGATGGCTGCTCTTGGCATAACAGCGGTTGAGGAACTTGAATTTGGAAGAGAATATGCATCAAGGATAGTGGAAAACGCCAAGGCACTTGCTCAGGAACTGCATGAGCTTGGATTTAAGGTTCTTGGGGAATCTAGGGGATTCACGGAATCACACACTATAGTTGCTGATGTTAGAAAATTTGGAGGGGGTAAGAAGGTAGCTGAAACCCTCGAAAGATCTGGGATAATACTTAACAAAAACATGCTTCCTGGCGATGACAGCAGGAATT
>JAVZLI010000050.1:0-7035 GCA_038883835.1 Thermoplasmataceae archaeon | reverse complement strand
GCAAAGGGAAAATAACTTCCTACTTTCAGACATATAACTTAGATTCAGATTTATCAGGAACAGCCTTATCTTATGGCTTTGGCCTCAAATTATGGCGTGACAGGTTAAATATTTATGCTGCTACGAATAGGAATATGAGTACCGTGACTGAAAAGGCTGGAAGGGAAAGGGACAATTTCGACGATCTTCTCGACAGGCTGAGGCTCGATATAGAAGCTGTAATGGCACTTTCTAAAAGCAGCCCTGAGTATAACTCAAGGCTGCTGAATAGGGTAATAAAATCTACGGATCTGGGAGTAAGAAGTTTCAATTCCCTTGTGGCTTCCGTCACAAGGACTAGTGTAAAAGGTCTCTTTATGGTAGCAGCCGGGGAATTCATACTCTCTGGATTTCTAATATTCATAGGATTCAGCGTTATGATTCCCGCTTTCTTTGTGTACAGCCAGCCGAGGTTCATAATCAGTTATTTTTACAGCACAATACTTACCGCCAACCTAACATCATTCGATCTCACAGTTGCGTCTGTAATTGTGTTTCTGCTTGCAATTCTCCTTCTGATCTCAGCGTTTGTGGTCATAAGAATGGCGTCGGAAGCGCTCAAAAACGCCGGGTTCACGGTGGGATGAAATTTTGCCCGGGGTGCAGTCTTATCAGAAAGCGATCGTCATTGCATTCAAGATAATCGTGATATTTCTTGGCCTAGCATTTTTCCTGCTTTCGACAATCATTCTCATTCAAACACTTCTTCACTCCAGCTTCCCAGGAGCTTTGAATTTCTCATTCTTTGTTGACATATTTGCTGCACTGGTTGCCCTGATTTCTGGGGTTACCCTTATGAGCCTTTTTCCGGAATCTGTAAGGGTGAGGTTTGTCAGGCCAAGGATATCCTTTCCAAGCAGGCCAACATATGGGTTCTACAGCCTTCTAGCCATAGGAGTCGGAACAACGATCGGGTCTCCATTGTTCATCATTCTGCCAGTAAATGTCGTTCAGTTTGCCATAGTCAGCATTGTTTCTCTTGTCGTGGCAGCGGTGCTGTCCCTGATGATCGCCCGCGTGTATTCCCGTATGTATATTTTTACCACTACAAATGAGATTGAAGCAGTGGGAGGTCCTGGATTTGTGCGGGCCTCGACAAGTGAGAGATCTGCAAGGTATTTTGTATCAAGGTTATCCATGTGGATTGCGAATACTGCATTAGCAGCATTTTCCGCAATATACCTAGTCACATTTTCCATACGGATAATGCCATCAATACTGGGCGCATTAGGGCTGAGCCCTGGGCAGTCAGAGATAACAGTGATCCTGATTCTGGCCGTTTTCATCATATGGTTTGCCATTAACGCTTTCCTTGAAAAGAAGTATCTCCGGGCTATTGGCATTGTTCAGATGGTCCTTCTTGCGATCATGGTATTCATTATACTGATGCAGAGCGCCCTAATTGGAGAGGCTGGAAGATGGGACCTGTCAGGAATCTTGAATTATGGCGGTGGAAACTTCTGGTTTGATATTCTTGAGAATACAAGCTATCTTTTCATCCTCTTTTTTGGGTTCCAAGAAATCCAGGCAATGGTTAGGGAAACCAAGGATTATTCCAGAATACCAATAATCTCGAGGCTGCGTGGCAACCGGCTTTATCACAAAACAACCTTTGTCCCGGTTGCCATGTATTCTACCGTTTTAATTTCTCTTGGAATAATGCTGTTTGATGCAGTGTCAGCTTTTAGTGTGCATCCCGACCTGGCAATCCTGCAAAACTCTGACATCCCGTCGCTTTTTCTTGTTGGCAGGTATATTTCACCAAGATTTGAAATTTTCACCGGCATAGCTTTCATCATAGCTGCAATTACAACCTTTGTCCCTGCGTTTATAGCAGCATCAAGGCATCTCAGGGCCCTTGCGAGTGATGGTTTCTTTCCGCTGTCATTGAGATCAGCATCATGGCTTTTCACATTGCTGCTGATACTTCTTCTCGCGCTTACCAGCACAAATTTTCTTGTAAATATAACGGACTTCATGGTACTTGTGGCCCTTGGAATAATCTCGCTTTCCCCATACTGGCTTCGGAAGATTACAAGATCAATAAAGAGGAGAACTGCTGCCTTTTCGGTTGTAGTGGGTTTGGCAGCACTTCTTGTTGATGCGCTGCTTTACACGACGAGCCAAGAAGTTGTCCTGCTTGGGGTGTTGGCGATGGCCCTGGGCTTCATGGTTTACGATATGCTCACACTGGGAACGGTCGGCCTTCAGATGTTTGTAATATTCTTCGATGTCATCGCTGTGCTTTTTTTCTGGGCTTTCCCGTCTTCCATTGCAATAACATATCCAAGGATCATCCCTATCCTTGGCGGTACCCCGCTTAACGTCCAGGCGATCTTGCCATTCATTCTACTGCTGAGCGCTGCCGCCATAGGAATAAACCTTATTATGGATATTTTCGTAATTCGCCGGACAAATTATAACTCCTAATGCTCAAAGTGGTTCATCTTATCCTTTTCTGATAACAATGGATGGATTCGTTCTGCTTCCTGCAGGGCTAGTCTGACAGCCTCCTCGGGAGTGGCAGCATGAAATATCTTGCCGTCTGTTGGCTTCCGCTTTATCTCGTAGGTTTCCCCGAGAAAGATCACACTTTTCCCCTCAGTCAGTGCAAAAGCAGCTTCCGATGTTGTTCCAGATGATCCGTCTATCGCGATTATTGCCTCACTGGCCCTGATGATAAGAAAATTTCGCAGGTAACCCACACCTGTTGGAATTGCAAAACTCAGGAATCTGTTTCCTGAGGCAGTGCTTTCTCCAGGAAGGATTCCGATAACTGTCCCCCCATTCCCTCTCGCGCCCCTGGAAGCGCACTCCATCACACCACCCAGCCCACCACATATTAGAACGGCGCCATGACTGGCAAGAAGGGACCCGACCTCTTCGGCCTTCTTGCATGTGGCGTCGTCGGAAATACTGCCGCCAATCACAGCTATATTGTACACATAGGGACGATGTTTAGAACCTATTAAAACATCCTTTATGTGGTCGAAACAGGAAATCTTAATAACTGTGTTGCGGTAAAATTTGAGGAGTGAAGAATGAAAACCTCAACAGTTTTCATGCCGTCCGCATATGTGGCACTTCCCATTTCAGAAGTATTGGGCAAGTCATTATCTGCCTACAGGGGTGTTTCCCCGCCATACCAGCGAAGGAAATCTTGCAGCCATCTCAGTGGAACCATATAAGAAAATATTTGGAGTGGTGACAAGTTGCCGAACAATTACGTTGACATAACGGAAAGCATACAGAAGGTTAAAAGTTACAAAAAACTACTTGCCATAAAGGATGATGTGACGGAAAACCGAAATGAATACCCGGATTATGTAGCAAAACAGATTGTGGACATGGTCAACCAAAGGCTGGATTTTTTCGAACATCCCAGGTGCAATGAAGTTGGAATTACGCTGATATTAATGAATGGTTCCAGGAGAAAACTCAGCCAACATGAATGCCAGGAAACTGTTGATAGCGGTGAAAGGCTCTCAGAATATGTTTATCGAAGATATCCAATGGCAGTTGACTTTGAGTTGGCACCTCTTGACCCACGTGCTGCTTATCTGGCCTCCCTGAAAAATTCAATGGATAAGAGGAATATTGAGTACGCCCAGATTGAATCCATGAACTCTAAGATCGATGTTGTGGGGAAATTAATTAAAACGCTTGAGGAAAATATGAGCACAATGATCCCAAGATTATCCAACGAAGTCAGAGAAATTAGGAAAAGGGTTACTGACCTCTCACTTAAAATAAGGTCGCGCGATAGATGAAAGCCAGTTAGAGTTTTCTCAAGTATTCCAATGTCAGCCTGCCTATCCTGCCTGCTGCTATGTTCTGATCGAAGTTGTTCTGCTCTGCCCAAAGTTGGATTGACGGATAGCCCATTGACTTTACCTTCGCTTCCAGCGTGGGCCAATCACCTGGCAGAGGAACCAGGTCTCTGTCAAAGAATGTTGTTAGCCACAAGTTCCTGAGTCTTGCAAGCTCGTCCAATGGATTTGGATGATCCTCCACTCTGAGGTCGATAAACTTGGATGAACCAGCTTCAAATTCACGATCGCCGGAAACCACCAGCAGTGCAGCACTCTGTTTACCTCTGCGATCGCCACCTGACCCTTCAGCTGCCTTTAGTGCATAAATTAATCTGTATTCCAGAGGCTCATTGTTGGTTTCCATGACCTTGGCCATGCTCTCTATAACCTGCTCACCGCCAAGGATGTTTCCCTGGACAGAATATCCCTCGCCCACCTCATGCCCAGCAAAATAAATGCATCCTTTTCCAGTGAATGCTGCTGCGTTGCCCTTTGAATCCACAGCCGCTACCTGGCGCCTGTCCCTTCCTGTATCATTGTTGATAAGCTTATTTATCGTTTCTTCGGCTGTATGATTCATCAATAGTTCCAGACCATTGGGGCCAAAGGTATAATTAACATGGGCCTGGGTTGCAATGCATCCAACCCCAAATTCTGCCCACGGAACTACCGAACCGACAGATAAATACCGACTGGCCACTGCTACGCCCCATTCGTTTCTTTCCCTATCATATGCAACTACTGAAAATGTCATGGGCGGTAATAACTTGGCATGAATTTATTCTCTCTGATTGATCAGACGGCTGACATTAAACACCAGTTTGATAGCAAACCATTATATCGGTGCCTTAGTTTTCCATAGTTATTGAACGCGGTTAAAGAGATAAAGCCATTTGATCTTATTGAACTGATGGCCGATTCACCAGACAATTTCGTAATAATCGATGTCAGGGAAGAGGATGAATACCGGGGAGACCTTGGGCACATTCCTGGTTCGAAGCACATCCCCTTAAGCGGATTTTTGCAGCACCTAGACGAACTGGAGCAATACAAGGGCAGAAACCTTGTCTTCATATGCAATTCAGGAGAAAGGAGCAGGGCTGTGTGTCAGCATCTAAAGGAGATTGGCTACCCTAACCTTTTCAATCTTTATGGCGGCATGATTCAATGGCATCTCAGTGGCCTTGATGTTGAATATGAATGACATCATGAATAACGGGTGACTCTATGGGAGATACTTTCTATTCAAGGAAATATATTGATAGCTTTGATGTTACAGTTGAAACTAACTATCGGCTTAATTTTGACGCAGACAGAACCTGCGGGTCAATAAGGGTCTATAAAGGCAATCCATCTACTTCAGAGGAAGAAATCTATGAAATTTACCAGGAACTCCTGGAATGTGGGCTAACAGAGGCAAAGATAATTGAACGTGAATCAAGGGTGATTGAGGAAATTATGGACGGTAGGCTAGACGTCACGTTCTAAGCCAGAGGGCCAGTTACAGTTACTGTGATCTCATCCCCATCCTTCAGGTTCAGTTTCCCGCGAAGATATTCCGTCGATATTATTTCCAGAACATCACTGTATACGGAGCGTTCCGGAAATATGACAGCACACTGGATTCCAGACACAATAGCCCTGAAAGCCTTTACTCCGCCGAAAGTTCTGTCTTCCGTTATGAACCCCTCGATCTTAATCCCCTCCATGCTTCTGAGCTTTCTCAGAATCAATTCATTATCTGGCTTAACCTTGATGTTCAGGGTTCCCAGATATGGTATGAAACCCAGCTTGTCGGCAAACTGGGTGATGTAAAATTTCCTCGAAATGTAGTACCTCCCTTCCCCAAGGCCACTCTGCACCCAACCCGAAACAGTTATGCTCTCCTGCCTGTTTAGCATAAGAGATAGATCTGAAAATTCCTTAGCAAGAAGCCCCTTTCCTTTCTCTGTGATTGTAACCAACTGTTTGCGGTTCTTTACCTCACGCGAAATGTAGCCTTCGGAAAGCAACTTTAGAAGAATCCTGGAAGCATTTTGCTGACTCGTTCCTATATATGCCGCAAATTCCGAAGAGGATAGCAGGATATTATCCTTAGAACCAGACAGTATTTTCAGAGCCTTCACGTAAGGATAAATAGATATGGAAGTTTCATTCAGCATGAAAGATCACCGCGTCAATACTACTCTTTTGTTCTTGCTTATTGAAAATGTCCTGATCCCTAGGGATCGAAGTTTACGGACTAACTGGCGGTCATTCGTCAGAACGATCCCCTGAGTGTTGGCAGCAGCCTCAATGATACCATCATCGCCCGAGGATTTGACAGGCAAAAGCTCAAAGTTCTGGCAAAGGCGAAGAGCTCCCCTGGCCTCAGGTATCCTACTGGAAAGCGATTCGAGTTCATTTATTACGGATGACGGAACAACCACGCTATTCCAGGGAATTGTTATTGATAGCCATTTTTCAATGTCAACCTTGCCCTTTATTGAATATATCAGGGCATTTGTGTCAAGGACAACCTTTGTATCTGGCATTTAATCCTTTTCCCTGTCAATTACCTCAGCTATTGCAGTGTTGTTTTTTATTTTTCTTATCACAACCTTAACTGTTTCGCCCTTTTTTACCCCAGGGACAAATATGTTAAAGCCCCTGTAAAATGCCCTTCCCTCTCCTGAAACCCCTACCTTGGCAATTTGTACAGTATATTGCTTTCCCTCTTCAATCGTTTCCTCGTCCATCTTCATTTCTGATGCGAGTTTTATGGGGTGTTGGGCCCCGCAAGCTTTGCATGCAAGGACGCTTGTGCGGCCTACCTTAATAATTTCCGTGTCAGGAGAGTTACACTCGTAACAGAACACGTATGACTCCATATATTGCTTCAGTTTTATTGAAATCTGGTCAGCCGAAATTTTCCTGTTTATTATGAGGCGTTTATTATCTAGAGTTACACCTATTCCGAATTCAGTCATAAGAAATTTTGTGACATGTTTCGCATCACGGTTAATCATATCAACTATATCCATGAAATTTCTAATAATAGTAACCTTTCCTTCCTGGATAACATCCGGTTCTGGAATCTTTAGCCTCTGCTGATTAACATTTGATTTGGATAGTATTTTCTCGCTCTTCTTAAGGAGACTCTCGTAGTCGGGAACATCCATAGGTAAGTATAGCGAGCAGGATA
>JAVZLI010000049.1:0-7038 GCA_038883835.1 Thermoplasmataceae archaeon | reverse complement strand
GGGATTGAATATGTAAGATACAGGAGAGCAGTGAACATGCCTGCATATGGCCCAAAAACTTTTCCCGAAAAGGTATAATAGCCACCGTTTGAGGTAAATATCCTGGAAAGCCAGTAAATTGCAATTATATTTAGGTATGAAAGCATAAATGCAGCCAAAACTATAATTGGCTGGAATAGACCTGCATAGGAGGATACGAGACCAAATAGAGCCATAATATTGATCATGGGGCCAAGCGAATTGACCGATTGCATGATCAGATGCCCCATGCCCAAGGAAAAACGCATGAAGTTGGAGTTGTGCAAAATATTTTAAGTTTTTTACAAATTACTTTACCAGCATTAGGTGTGTTATCTGTCCTCACAAATTTCCGATATGATCAAATCCGGTTTTTCATTCTTTACTATTTTACCAGCACACTCTGTGAAAGAAGATGGGGGCGCTATTTACTCCCTTTTCATTGTAAATGCTGTGGTAGGTGGGCTATCTGCCATTATTTTCTATTTCCTTTTTCCGGTATCCGAAATTCTTGCATCAGTGTGTGCGGTTGTTTTTCTTCTTGCAATCCGCGGATTCAACGACCTAGATGCCGTTCTAGATACAGGGGACGCCCTTATGGCAAGAGTAGATGTTGAGAGAAGGCGTGCCATTCTCAAGGATCGATTCCATGGGACGGGGTCTATTGGAACTGCTTTGGTTCTTTATCTTGTCATAATTGCAGCTATCTCTTCACTGGGAAGGGCAACAGGTGCCTTTGCTGTCTTATTGGGCCAGCTTGTGTCTGCAGGAACTGTGACCCTAACATGTGCGTTCGGTTCTCCATTCCACCAAGGCCTGGGGAGTTTATTCATCCAGGCGGCCAGAAAGAAGAGGATGCCACTCTCTGCAATATCATTAGCCTTACCCTATTCTGTTTCACTTATCCTCGGCACACCCTATATGGTTTCGCTGCTTATTTCCTACGTTGTTTGGGCATTGTCGTTTCGCGTGATGGCACGCCTATTTTCCGGCATCAATGGAGATATAATTGGCTTCCTTGGCGAGGCGTCCTTTGCATATTTTGTGTTCACCTGCGCAATTCTTTTCTTTATCTTTTCAAAAACTGGCATCCCATTCTCGACGGGAATGATACCAGTGGTTTCCGGAGGGCGAGGCCTGTGGTGAAATATAGGCATGGTGGAAATGTTAGGGAGATGGCGAGACGCCTGAAATTGCCTGAAACCAGGATCACTGATTTCAGTTCCAACATAAATTGCTTTACCGGGTCAGCTGGGACATACCCCGATACAGAATTATCGCCATACCTGGGGCCCCTTGCTGACTTTCTTGGTGTTGCAGAGAATAGGATAACTCTTGGCTCCGGTCTTACTTACTTCATTCACAGGTTTCCATCATGGTATTCAAGGAACAGGAGCATCCTTGTTGCCCCAATCTTTGGGGAGTACAGAAGAAGTTCCTCCATATATACGGAAAATTATTCTACAATGGCCTTTGAAGATCTGCTTGGTAATGCTGATGAAATATTTCCGCGATTCAAGCCAGAATCCATATACATGAACAGGCCGGAGAGCTGCACGGGAAACCTCTATAGTGAGGCAGGAATGAGAAGGATACTTGAGGCAGCAATGGATGCGGGATCAAAGGTCTTTATCGATGAGGCTTTCATGGAATTTGTCAGCAACTGGAAGAACTTGACCTTGACACGATGGATTGATGATTATGAAAATCTTTACGTGGGGCGTTCTCTTTCCAAGGTTGCGGGAATACCGGATTTGAGAATCGGCTACGTCTTAACCAATGAGGAAAATACCGTCGACTTGCAATCTAGGATGGAGCCCTGGCTGATTAGGCAGAGTGATCTTGAATTCGTCAGGGACTTTCCTTACGATATTCTTGCCAATCTGCCCGACCAAGTCAGGCTCAGCAGGGAATTCTTGATAGGTGGCATGGAAAGAATGGGTTTTATTCACATCGGGAATCCAACAGCAAATTACGTAACGTTCAGGGTTCCACATTATCTTGATGCAGCCACTCTGGAGGAACGTCTCAACAGAATGGGTATCCTCATAAGAAGCCTGGCGGACTACCCTGAATTTGGCAGAAACTGCATCCGACTGGCAGTAAGAAAGGTGCAGGAGGAGCAGGCATTCCTTGAATTACTGGCCAAGATAATCTCAGATGCCACAGATAAGGAAGTGACTGGATAATGCTTGTAATTTTCCTCTCTGTAGTGCTGGCGGTTGCCATTGCAATGGATCTACTCTTTGGGGAGCCGCCAGAAGCAATTCATCCTGTTGTATATTTTGGCAAGGTGATAAGTGTTCTCGATCCATTACTACGAAAAATCCGCCCGAAAACACTTTCCGGGGGCGCCTTCCTTGTTCTTGTAGCTCTTATTGGACTTGCGCCATTCGTTATTATCCTTCATTTTTCACGGATATTCATTCTCTTGGACATATTTGTTTCCGCTTACCTGCTTAAGTCAACATTCGCCATCAGATCCATGATAGATCACATAAATCGGGTCTTGGCACCACTGGAACTCGGCAATATGGACGAGGCTAAATCGGAGCTCGCTATGCTGGTCCGCCGGCCTGTTGATAACCTTTCAGAAGGAGAAATTTGCTCTGCATGTGTTGAGAGCATGTCTGAGGGGCTTGTTGACGGTTTTATAGGCCCATTATTTTACTATCCATTCTTTGGAGTACTGGGATCTCTCTTTTACAGGATCATTAACACACTGGATTCCAACGTTGGATACAAAGATAGGAAAAACATTAAATTTGGAAAGGCGTCGGCTGTTGCAGATTCGGCACTGAATTATATTCCGGCAAGGTTTTCCTCACTTGTCATAACAGTTTCAGCGGCCCTTCTTTCATTGAAGGGCTTCCTCCCCCACCTTTCTGATATTGCAACCACCGACAGCCCAAACGCGGGTTGGCCCATGTCAACGGCTGCTTCTTTTCTCAATGTGAGGCTTGAAAAGGTAGGCCATTATGTAATAAATGAAGAGAAGCCCTTTCCTTCGATCAAGGACGTTAGGACGTCAATCAAACTCTATGTTATTTCCTGTGCAGTATTTGTGTTTCTCTGGGTTCTTCCGGCAATGGCCATAATGAGTGTTATTGGAGGCCTATGAAATGAAGGGCATAATTGGAAAGGACAATACAATCAGTGAAATCTCGCGAAGGCTTAGGGACTCTCCCATATTTGTTCTTCTGGCTGGTTGCACAGATGTCTCAAAGGTGCCTGGCATTACAGGTGCAGGTGCGACACCAGATCTTACCTTCCTTACGCCAACGCTTGATTCTGAAATAATTGGAGATGGCAAATCAATCAGCTCTGAAATCCCGCCTATTACGCCAGACGGAATACCTACGCCCGCGATACCATCACGTGCAATGCTGAACCTTTCCTCGGCAGAATCATTTGTAGTGGACGCTGGCTTTTCTATCTACCCAAAAACCTCTTATTACCACACTGGCCTCGGTCCAGCGAGGAACCCAGAGGTTGGCAGGGCACTGATCGAAGCAGAAAAAGCATTCGGGATTGGGCAGAAAATTGGAAAACTACTGTCGAAGGGTTCGATGGTCATAATTGCTGAAACCATTCCAGGGGGGACAACAACAGCCCAGGTTGTCATGAGCACATACGGCGGCTTCAGGTCGAGCAGCAGTCTCCCAGATGACCCAACCGATGTGAAGAACCAGATCGTGAGGAGATCATTTGCCAGAAAGAAATTGTCTTCCAAAGAACCGCTTGAGCTTGTGGCTGAGTACGGAGATTACACTATGGCAATATCTTTGGGGATATGCGCATCAGCAGAAACGGATGTTCTTCTCTCGGGAGGAACACAGATGGCAAACATTTTTCATCTTGTTTCTTTAAGTTCGGCTGAGAAACTGCCATATCTGATAACAAACAGATGGCTTATGCAGCACAGGCATGACACAATGGAGAGCCTTGTTCCTCCAGGCCGCCTTTTGGTTTCTGATCTTAATTTCAGCAATTCCAGGCACCTGGGGCTGAGGGCGTACGAGAGAGGCATTGTAAGGGAAGGCGTTGGCATATCGGCTGCTTTCTTCTCTGCGCTGGCAAATGGAAGCAGTGAGGAAATGGTGTATAGTGAAATAGACAGGTTCTATGAAACCTTTAGGGATCTATAGACTCTGCATGGCTGAATCAGGGGGCTGACAAAATTTAAATAGTGAAGTAAACTTGCGTAAACTGAAGTAAATTTGGTGGTTAAATGAAACGATGGATAACAGTCTTAATTGCAATCGTTATTGCCGCAATTGTTGCGGGAACTGGAATTTATGTGTACAAAGAATACTACGCCCCCATTTACCAGGTTTCTATGATTGAGATCAAGAACCCAAATGGAACCGACGTGATTGTCAACCTTTCTCAATCAGGTAGCTATCTTTTGACTGCAACCCCGCCACAGGATGGCAAATACGTAATGACAGGAACCTTTTCGAGAGTTGTATCAATGATACCCTCTACTACGGTAACCATTTACGGTCTAGGTGACTATGGCAAGGTTGTGGGGGTTGACATGTATTCCACTTACCCTCCTCCTGCCGCCTACAAAGTTCCTGTACTAGGGGACGAGGAAACGTTGCCGATTGAAAAAATAGCTAACCTGAGCCCACAGGTCGTTTTTTCCGGACTAGGATTTTTCTCAACGTCACAGATTGATCAACTTGTTCGTGGCCTAGGGATACCGTACCTTGTGATGAATCCTCAGAGTATTGGGCAAATAGAGAATCAGACTGTAGAGATCGGAGAGCTGATGGGAAATGAGGGCAATGCAACGCTGATCAACGATTGGATAAACAGCAATCTTCAGAATCTCCATAATACAATTGTTTCAGATCACCTGGGTGGCATCAGGGTCTTTTATTATCTTGACAATCAGGGAGGAGCGTGGACAGCAGGAAACGGAACGTTTATAAACGACTACTTCCAGATGCTCAATGCCACCAATATCGCCACGGGTTATTATTACTACATCATGAGCAGGGAAAACATCACAGCTGAGAATCCAAATTACATAATATTGGATCACTATGTGAATACCAGCGCCCTTACTGACAACACATCATTTTCAGCGCTGACTGCTGTTAAGGACAAGAACTATTCGACAATCCCAAATGACGATTATTTCAACGAACCGGATTTCAGGGTAGTTTACGCTATTTACTGGCTAGGGGAACAGTTTTATCCAAAATACCTGAATGTCAGCATGATTTCCAGCTTCCCAATTCCTCTGAAATACCCGCCTGGGGCAAATCTGTTGAGCTAAATGACCGAAAACAGCAGGACCTACAGGAATGGAATACGATACGCAATCGGATCTGCTAAAACAGCAGTTCTGATACTCATCCTGCTGGTCCTCATACTTTATTCCACAACGCTGGGCCCGGTTGCAATTCCATTCGACAAGGTAATGTACATCCTGCTTAGCAAATTCCCGTTATTCGGGAATTACGTTCCACACAATTTTACACCTTCGGAAGAAGTAATAGTTTGGCTCATACGGATACCCGATATAACTGCAGCAGTGTTTGTAGGGGCGTCACTTGCAACTGGCGGATCAGTGGTACAGAGCATATTCAGGAACCCAATAACAGAACCATATATCATAGGAATCTCCAGCGGTGCTACGCTGGGAGCAGTCCTTGCTTTAGCCACAAATTCTTCAATATTTGGTTTTTATACTCTCCAGGCCTACGCATTTATCTTCTCGCTTCTTGTAGTTGGCCTTATCTATACGGTTTCAGTTAGGCGTGGGCGAACGCCCGTGACGTATCTTTTGCTTGTGGGAATATCCATATCATTTTTTGTGTCCTCGATTGTCGGGCTGATGCTATTCTCAAACCCAAAGCTTCAGAATGAAGCTTATGACTGGCTTCTTGGGTCCCTTGTTGGCATGAACTGGCCTGAAGTTGTTCCGGTTGTGTATGTAGTCATCATCTGCTCATTCCTTATGGGCCTCATGCACAGGGAACTAGACGCGCTTCAGCTTGGAGAAGGCCATGCAAGGTCTGTTGGAGTTAGGGTTGAACGCACCAAGGCGCTGAGCATAATCCTCACCACCCTTAGCGTTTCAGCGGCAGTGTCTATTAGTGGGCTTATAGGCTTCGTAGGCCTTGTAACTCCCCATATTTCAAGAATACTGTTCGGAGGATCAAACAGGTTCGTGATTCCTGTCTCATTCTTCGTCGGGGCAATATTTTTACTTGGGGCAAATGATATAGCCAGGGATGCTGTCCAAAACTCCGTAATACCTGTCGGCATTGTCACCGGCATCATTGGAGTGCCCTTCTTTCTGTTTCTTCTAGGAAGAATTTCAAGGGGGTATTATGTCTCTTAGGGTTGAGGGCCTCCACTGCAATCGTGGTTCGTTTTCGCTGGATGAGATATCGTTTGAAGTCGAAGACGGAACGGTTTTTACCATTGGTGGGCCAAATGGGGCTGGAAAGACAACGCTGATAAATGCCCTGTATGGTCATATACGGCCCTTGAGGGGAAGGATCACCATTAACGGGAACGATATTTCAAAGATGTCTCCTAGCCAGGTTTCACGTCTGGTTTCTGTCGTAAGCCAGGAGATACCAGAGCCTTTCAATTTTACTGTCAGAGATGTGGTGTCAATTTCAGGGTATTCGAAGGCCATTGAAAATATCAGTGTGGAAGACGCCCTTGAGAAATGCGGCATTCCGGATCTGATAGATAGGCAATTTGCTGAATTGAGCGGGGGCGAAAAAAGGCTCGTAATGATAGCAGCTGCAATCCATCAGGAAGCTGCTATGGTTGTCATGGATGAGCCAACTGCATTTCTGGACGTTGACAAGGAACAGAATGTCATAAGAATTATCAGGAACCTTAGGGATGATGGCAAAACCGTGATCATATCCCTTCATGACATAAATCTGATTTACAACTTGAGCGACAGGGTAATACTCCTGAAGAGTGGCAGGATAAAATACTCAGGCGACAGGGAGGAGGTACTGACAGAATCAAACCTTCTAG
>JAVZLI010000048.1:0-7116 GCA_038883835.1 Thermoplasmataceae archaeon | reverse complement strand
AACGAAAAGGTACCTTTCCAGGGATGAATTAAAGGATCTCTTTAGAAAAAACCCATACAAGATTGACAAAATTGAAGAAAATGTGCCTGTAGGAACCTACTCAAGTGTTTATGAACAGGGCGGTTTTGTGGACTTTTGCAAGGGCCCACACGTTCTCTCAACCGGACAGATAAGGGCATTTAAGCTTCTGTCTATTGCGAGCACAAACTACAAAGGCGATCCGCGGCTTAAGCCAATGATAAGAATATACGGCACCGCGTTTCCAACGAAGAAGGATCTTGATATCTTCCTAAAAGCCAGGGAGGAAGCCCAGAAGAGGGATCACAGGAAGATAGCCCAGGAGATGGATCTTCTGGTCTTTAACACCGAAAGGGCCCCAGGTTTTCCCTTCTATACTCCGAACGGCATGGTGATCCGTGGAGAACTTATGGATCTAATGAGGCAGCTCAACAGAAAGTACGGCTGGGAAGAGGTCTCCACCCCTCACATTTACAGGGACATAATATGGAAACAATCAGGACATTATGCGAAATACAAACCCAACATGTACCTTTTCACGCTTGAGGACGGAGATGGCTACGGAGTTAAACCCATGAACTGCCCAGGCCACATAACTATATTTGAAAGGGAGCCAAAAAGTTACAGGGAGATGCCTGTAAAATACTGTGAGCCGGGGACAGTATACAGATATGAGAAATCCGGTGAGGTTGGGGGGTTAACCAGACCGAGGATGTTCACAATAGACGATGGCCATGGGTTCCTTAGGCAGGACCAGATAGTTTCAGAAATAAGTTCAATACTCAACATGGTAAAGGAGACTTATTCAACTGTGTTCGGCCCTATAGATATGGCCTTTGATCTCAGCGTTATAGACAAAACTCATCCCGAGGATTACCTTATTTCCTATGTCTGCAAGAGTTGCGGAAATGTCATAGAGTCCAGAAGGGCCTCATCAGGTGCTGGCGCCAACTGCGACAAATGTGGTTCTACAGATCTTGTTCCCGATTTCACCGTCTGGGATGATGCTACTTCACAGCTCCGCAACGCTCTTAATTCAGCGGGGATTACCTATAAGGAATACCCTGGTGAAGCCGCCTTCTATGGTCCGAAGATAGACGTGCACGTAAAGGACGCTATTGGCAGGATGTGGCAGCTAGCTACAATACAGCTTGATTTCTTTATGCCAAACAACTTCGGGCTCTACTATATAAATGCTGAGAGCAAGCACGAAAAGATTGTGATGGTGCATAGGGCAATATTTGGTTCCTATGAGAGGTTTATGGCAATCCTAATTGAGCACTATGCCGGTAAATTCCCAACCTGGCTGGCTCCGCTCCAAGCTTACATTGTTCCTGTCAGCTCTAGATTTGACGCGTATGCCAAGGAAGTTGAGAATGTGCTTAAGTCAATGGGAATAAGAGCTGCTGCTGACATTGGTACAGAAACCATGAACAAAAAGATACGCCTAATCAGATCAAAAAGACCATCCTACGTGATCGTTGTAGGTGAAAGGGAGGAAAAGAATAGGCAGGTGTCCGTTAGAAACCGCCAGGAAAAACAGACAAATCTTCCACTCGATGAGTTTGTCTCTAAGATTAGCGAGGAGATTAAATCAAGGAGTCCTGTCCAGACAATTTAAGCCCTTTTCCTGCCGCATATTGCAAATAGGTCCCCATCAAAAAATAGATCATAATCAGGGTGCTGCTTTCCAACCCGGATCAATTCCCGGTTTATCTGCCAAAGCGGAACCCTGCCTTCCCTTTTGAATCTCTGGAATACCCGCACATCACTGCCTGCCATAAATATCATGAGGGCGATGGCCTTGGAACCATGGCCTCTTTCTTTTTGCGTACGACCTGAATCAGCTTCGGGATCACGTCATATAGATCGCCAACAATGGCGTAATCAGAGTACTTAAAGATCTCGGCATTCGGGTCCTTGTTTATCGAGATAATGAGCTTGCTGTCCATCATTCCGACAATGTGCTGTGGCTTTCCGGAAATGCCTGCGGCTATGTACAAGTCTGGCCTTACTATCTTACCAGTCTGTCCAATCTGGAGGTCACGTGGGGCCCACCCAAGGTCAGCGATCGGCCTGGAGACGCCAATCGATCCTCCGAGTTCCCTTGCGAGCTGCCTTAGCAGGTCCAAGCCTTCCGGCCTTCCGATCCCAAGGCCCCCCGCGACAATCACCTTCGAAGCTGTGATGTCTTCGCCGCCTCTTGGAATAAAGGAAACAATCTCCTCCTTGAGAGAACCCTTTTCGATCTCTGCGTCCCTGATTTCATGCTTGAACTGGCGCTTTGGGTCCCTTGCGGGAAGATCAAATGTGCCCGGTCTTGATGTTGCCATTTGAGGACGATGCTTTTCACATCTTATCTCCGACATGGTACTGTCTCCGTAGTCAGGCCTTCTGGCTATTAGGATGCCAGTATCGGGCTCAATGTCAATCTCCATGCAATCTGCCGTGATGCCGCTCCTGACACGGACAGCGGTTCTGGCTGCGAGATCCCTGCCGTTTTTTGTTCCGGGGACAATAAGGATGTTTGGCTTCTTCTCGAATACAATGTTTGCCAGGATATCTGTGAACGGTTTTGATCTGTACATCTTAAATTCTGGGGATCTAAATCCATAGACCTCGTCGCACCCATAGGTTCCCGCTTCATTTACCATTGCCTGGACATTTGATCCAATTACAACGCCTATAACCTTCTGCCCAGACTTGTCGCCCATCTTTCTGCCTACCCCTATCATCTCAATTGCGGCACGCGTAAGCTGATCATTGAATGAATCAAGGTAAACCATGATCCCTACATATTCCGATGGATCTGCTGGAGGTTCAGCCTTCGCTAATGTTGTCATGACGACACCCCCATGTCAAGAGCCTTCCGCTTAACAAGATCGTCTATAAGTTCTGCAAATTGTGCTTCGCCTATCTGCTTTGCCTTTCTGTCCTTCCGGGGGAATGGTAACATCTTTCTCACTACAGTTGGCGAGGATCTGAGGCCGACCCAATCAGCCGGGACATTTATATCCTTCAGTGACCACGTTATTATCCCCTTTTTCATTGCATCAAGTTTCCGCCTCAAAGTTGCTCTTCTGGGTATGTTGGAATCTGTTATGATAGTAACAACAGCAGGAGTGGGGATCCTTACTACTTCAACTCCAGTTTCCAGCTCTCTCTCTGCGATGATATGCCCATCTTCATACTTTAGTGACCTGGTGTATGAGGCGAGCTCAGCTTCCAAAAATTCAGCAACGCCCGGACCTACGTGCCCGGTACTGGAGTCTGAAGTTTTCTCCCCAGCAAATACTATATCAACGTTCCCCATTTTCTTTATCGCAGCTGCCAGCGTGAGGCTGGTTGGGTAAGTATCAGAACCTGCAACTGCCTTATCGCTTATCAAGATAGCCTGATCGGCTCCCCTGGACATGCATTCAAGAAGGAATGGCTCTGCAAAGGGTGGCGCCATTGTCATTACTGTAATACGGCCTCCATGCTTGTCTTTCAGCTGGAGAGCCGCCTCCAGAGCATTCTCATCAGCCGGATTTATTACGTTAGTTGCCAGGGATCTATTAAGGGTAAAGGTTACAGGGTCCACAAACACTTCCTTTCCATCCGGAACAACCTTTATCATTACAACCATTTCTAGAGGCATCTTAACATCACCCATATTTGTATTTTACACCATGAGCACCCTTTACGTTTGTCCAGGTAACACTGCCATGGGCGCAGGCGACAACACAAGTGCCACATTCAACACAATCCTCGTACTTGAAGTTCAATTTACGATCTATCAGGGTATAGCATTTAGCAGGGCAGGCAAATGTGCAGAAGTGATCCGGGCAAGTCTCGCATATCTCCGGCTTCACAGTAATGTGTGCATAGCTTTTGTCGGTCCTATAGTTCAAAAGCGAAAGTTTGTCTTCTATTTTCATTTACATCCTCCTCATCATTTTTACACCATCTGAAATAATCTTTGAAGGTCTCTCATCGATCTTTCTCAAGCTCTTCAGAACCAGTTTTGAAAGATGCTCCTTGGGCTGGCCTTGTTCAAGGAAAAGCGACGACATTACGCCTTCCATCAGATGCGGCAAGACCTTGTGCACTAGCCTGCTCCATGTAACCTCCTCAATCCCGACAAATGTGTTCATATCTTTCAGGACGTAGGAACTTAAAAGCTTATTTCGATACGAGGCCAGTGTAGCTTCACTGAAATCTTTCTTCTGGTTTGCTTCGATGAAAGTTTGGGCCGCAATCTTTCCAGACGCCACCGCATAGTTCATTCCCTGTAGAACCATCCCGTTGCTGAATGAGAAGCCAGCCGCGTCACCAGCGATCAGGTATCCATTTCCATAGAGCTTGGGGATAGAGCGCAACCCGCCCTCCTGTACAAGATGGGCACTGTATTCATCCACCGTTCCGCCTTCAAGGAGTGGGGCTATTGCAGGGTGATTTACAAACTGTTCCAGTATATCGAAGGAATAGGTTCTGTTATTTTCCCTCAGGTGCTTCATGGATATGACAGCACCGATGGATATGGTATCCTTGTTTGTGTAGAGAAAACCACCAGCCTCGACCGTGTCTTCAAGAAAACCGAGAACGTACTCTCCAGCGAAACCCTCCTTCTCACGCAGATTGAATCTTTCATTAATTGTCTTTTCAGGCAGCTTTATCACTTCCTTGACACCTATTGCGACATCTCTGTCGCCAAGGGGGGCTCTTAGCCCTGAATCAATGGCCACTCTAGGGTTAGCGCCCTCGGCAAGAATGACGCCATTGCTGGTGATAATGTCGCCGTCCTGTTCAATTCCTATTGCCTTTTCGTTCTCAAAAGCAATTCTGTCAACAGTTACACCGGTTACAACCGTAGCCCCAGCATCCTTTGCCTTTTTCACGAGATACTGGTCAAGCCTGGCTCGCAATACAGTGTATCCAGACTTCTTCTCGTCAAAAAGCCTTGATCTAAATTCAAGATTTATAAGTGAGTCATTAGTCAAGAAACCAACGGCCTTTGATTTGACGTATCTCTCAAGAGGGGCTGTTTTTTCCCAATCAGGTATCACTTCATCAAGATCATGCCCCCACAGGACTCCGCCAGATACATTCTTACTTCCTGGGGGATCAGCCTTTTCCACTAGAAGCACATTGATTCCGCTCTTTGCCATGGTTATTGCGGCTGATGTCCCAGCAGGGCCGCCTCCCACGACAATGACGTCAAATTCAGCCATATTGTCCCAATCGTGGGAAAATTAATAAGGATTAGCTCTTCAATCATTAGATTCAAAACAATTATTTGGGGAAAAAGCAATACAGACTGCTTGGATAAAATTCACAAACTACTGGATCTTCTGGAGAAGCACTATGGGGATACAGGATGGTGGCCCGGTGAAACCAGGGATGAAATAGTAATAGGCGCAATTCTTACTCAAAATACGTCGTGGAAAAATGTTGAGAAGGCGCTTTCCAATTTAAAGCAAGCTAATGCCATTACTTTGAATCGATTGGCTAAACTCAACGAGACCGAGATTGCTGCCTTGATAAGACCATCCGGTTTCTATAACCAGAAAGCAAAACGGCTTAAGTCTATATCTGAAGCTATAACAAGAAAATACGGTTCTGTTGACTACATGAAGGGGAGGCCTCTGGATGAGGTTTCTGCTTTTCTCAAGGAGCAAAATGGGATTGGCCAAGAGACTCTGGATTCCATTCTCAACTATGCACTGGATTTCCCGGTATTTGTTGTTGACAAGTATACACTTAGAATAATAGAACGCTTTGGAATTGAGAATGAAGGCGTGAAGGACCTCAAGGAAGCGGTGCTGAAATACTATGGGGGTGATGTCAAGCGCATAAAAAATGCCCATGGAATGATAGTGTTTTTGGGGAAGGATTATTGCAAGACAAAACCAATCTGCTCACTCTGCCCGCTTCGGGAGGAGTGCGACTTTGCCCTCAGGAGAAATTCTTGATATTTCCATAACCTATTAGGCGCCATCTGTTTGCAATTCTCCTTCCAATTGCAACTCTTTCTCCTTCGAAGGCAGCTACTGGGTACTTGAGAGAAATTTCAATAGTGTTTCCTCTGACTGTTGTAACAATGCCTACCGTATTGGACGTACCAACCGTCAGCATTAAATTTTCCTTTGTTTTGATTGGGTCAACCTTAAGTTCCTCCTGAAATCCAACAACTCTTCTCAGTAAATGGGAATCCAAGGTAATATTGAAGATAGTAGGCGGCACCTTACCAGCCATTCCTATAACCCTTCCTGTAAACGAATCCCCCTTTGTCAAAAATGGGTCTAGCTTTGTTCCAACAGCGGCGAGGCCCCCTGGTTTTATTTCTTCATATGAGTATTTTCCAGACATTAGCGATGTGATGCTAGTAACTACATTTTCCCACGCTTGCTTACCTCCTTTGGAGGTTTGTATGCCTGGTACAATCTCTATCTCATTCCCAACCCTCAACTTGCCCTGAACAAGAGACCCGCCCAGAACACCGCCTATTAGCTTTTCTGGGGGTGTGCCAGGCTTGTTTATATCAAAGGATCTGGCAACATACATGATTGGATCCATGTCAATCTTTTGAGATGGTTCTGGTATTAGAGTAGCAATTGCCTGAAGAAGGGCGTCGATATTAGTATTGTGATACGCACTGACCGGTATTACAGGGGCATTTTCGGCAATGCTCCCCTTGAGAAAAGCTTTGATTTCATTATAGCTTTCAATGGCACGCTCCCGTGTAACCAGGTCTATCTTGTTCTGAACCACTATTATGCTGGTTATACCCATAATTTCCAGAGCAGTCAGGTGTTCACGGGTCTGCGGTTGCGGGCATTTCTCATTGGCAGCTATTACTAGCAAAGCCCCATTCATAATAGCAGACCCGGAAAGCATCGTGGCCATCAGCGTTTCATGGCCAGGAGCATCTACAAATGAGACGACCTTTACGAGTTCACAATTGCCATCATTGGTTCTTGAGTATACAGGATTTCCAGAGGAATCGAAGCAGCGATAAATTGGGGCGTCAGCATAACCAAGCTTTATTGATATTCCCCGCTTTATTTCCTCAGAATGAATGTCTGTTTTTATACCTGTTAATGCCTTTGTCAGCGT
>JAVZLI010000047.1:0-7128 GCA_038883835.1 Thermoplasmataceae archaeon | reverse complement strand
CAAAATCGGTAGAAATAGTCCCGAGGAAAACAAACGGCTTCCAGGACGTCGAGAAAGACGTTGATCTCATTGCGGATGTGGCTCATGCCATAACCACGCCTGAGAACCCGCTTGGGTCGCCCGGAATCGATCCAGTCATTTCAACATTCCTGGCTACTGAATCAAGAAATCTTATCCCGATTCCGCATATCACCCCGCGGGACAAGAATATAATCCACATACATTCCCAGGTTATCACAGCAGTGAAGCTCGGAATACGCAATTTCTTCGTGGTGGGTGGAGATCCAATAAATCCAAAATACAACTCGAAGGAAGTCAGGGAGCTTGACACGCTAGGTCTCATCAGGACTGTCGGCGCCTCCGTTTCTTTGATGAAGGAAAACGGGCAGAGGATAGCAATTGGGGCGGCACTCAACCCATTCAGGCCAGGCGAGGAATCGGTTCTAGCGGCCAAGATTCAATCTGGGAGTACCTTTTTTATCAGCCAGGCCATATTTTCGGGAGATCCGCTTGAAAAGGAGTGGATAACGAAGAGGAGTTTCAGGCTAATAGCGGGCTTCATACCCATATGGAAAAAAGGGCAACTTGACTCAGTAAGAAGGATGGGTTCGCAAATTCCGGATAAGTTCATTGAGGGAATTGAAAGGGCTGAGGATCCTGCGGCCTTTTCTTCGAGAGCGATCAGGGAGATCATTGATGAGATAAGGGGCCATGTTGACGGGATTCACATAATGCCCATAGGGAATGTTAAACTTGCGAGAGAAATACTGGAGTGTGTCTGAATGGCTAAGATACGAAAACTGGTCTATGGTATTTATCCGAAGAGGGAAGAGCTGAGAATAAAAATAGGAAGATGGGAGCGAAAGAGCATTGGGACGGCAGAACTGTCAGATATTATAAGGAGGGAAACTGATATTGCGGTTGATAAGTTCCGTGATAATGGTATAGACCTCTTCACAGATCCATTGTTCAACTGGTACGATTTATTTAGGCCGCTGCTGTTGTCCTTTGGCGGAGTAAAAATAGGACCTCTAACAAGATTGGACGAAACCAATACCTTCTACAGATTGCCATTGATAGATAATCTAGGGGAAATAACCCACTCGCCTGCAGAATTTGCAGAGATTGAGGATAACCCGCCACTTCCCCTTTACCATTCTGCAGGGTCCAGTAACCTTGCCTTTTTGCCTGGACCCTTTACTGTTCTAAACATGTCTAAGCTTCCCCTTGGATCCGAAAGAAATGCCCTGCTTTCCAAGCTAGCCAGTCTTTACAAGGAAATAATGCGCATGTCCGGATACAAAAAAGCCTTCATTTTCGAGTATAATCCCGGCAGCCTGGATTCGCCCGACATATATGGGAGAATAGCTGAGCCTGCAAACATATACCTTTACCTTAGGGGAAAAATCAACGCGGCATCGTTCAAAAAAACGAGATCCAAGTTTGGCTCTATAATTGTTTCTCCGAGGGAGAATGACCTCAATGGCATTTCCAGATTCTGTGAAACACCAGGTATTCAGGCCGTGGACTCCCACACGACGCGGGTTGAAACAGAGGAGGAAGTGCTTTCCGTTGTACCGGAGACTCTCAATGAGGCAATAGTTACCCACATTGATTACATGGACTTTCTTCCAAGAGCAATAGCTGATCAGAAGGTTGAGTTGCTAGGGAGGCTATGAATATGGCGGAACAGCAGATATTCAAGACACAGGAAATAGGAAGTTTCAGGAAGCCGGATTATCTCAGCGGCAAATTCCATAAGATTGAGGGAAGCAGGGAGTTCTTCGAACTCGCAGGGAAAGCTACACTGGAAACCCTTGAGGTCTACAAGAGGTCAGGGCTGGACAACCTCGGCGTTGGCGGTGAGATGTTCAGATGGGAGATGTACGAGCATCTCGCAGAACACATTGAAGGGATAAAGTTCTACGGGATGGTCAGGTCATTCGACAACCGTTATTACAGGAAGGGTAGTGTGGTCTCATCAATAGGCAGGCGTGATTCGGCTCATTTGCCAGAACTTCAGTTTCTCCTCGCCAACACGAAAGGAGAACTGAAGATACCGATCACTGGCCCATATACCATGATGGATTGGTCGTTCAATGACTTCTACAGGAACCGTCATGACCTGGCAATGGCCTACGCATCTGTTATAAGGGATGAGATTAGGGATCTACAGAGGATATTCAGAAAAAGCAGGCCAGGAGAGATCATGCAGGTACAGATCGACGAGCCTGCAGCGACAACCCATCCCGATGAAATGGATATAGTCGTTGATTCTGTAAATGCTTGCCTAGATGGCATAGGGGAAATAGAGCCCACAATTCACGTCTGCTACAGCAAGGACTACCGCATTCTATATGACGTTGTGCCTGAGCTTAGGGTTAAGGGGTTGAACCTTGAATTCGCCAACAGGGATACCCTCGAGGGTGGACAGGGTAGAGAGAGAAGAACGGGTTACCAGGATCTGGCATACTTTTCGCAGATCAACGATACACTTCAGGATAAGAGGTTCATCGGCCTTGGTGTGACGGATGTCCACATTGATCTTGTGGAACCTGTTCAGCTGATTGAGAATAGAATTGAGGAAGCGGTCAGAATTCTGGAGGACCCAAATTTAATAAGGATCAATCCCGACTGCGGCCTGAGGACAAGATCCAGGGAAATAGGGGAGGGCAAGCTAAGAAATATGTCAATTGCAGTGGAAAATATGAGAAAGAAATACTCATAACTCCTTCTTTCTCCTGTATCTCCTGTAGAAATGGGTTGTTACAAGATATGCATAGAATACGATTCCAAAAAGGATAGCTAAGTTGGCAAGGAGATAAACCGGGTTCCCATAGGAAACCTGCACGGCGCTGCTTTCGTATATCTGGGAATTATTCAAATTTAGAACCACCAGTAAATAATAGGTCCTTCCGGGAACCACCCCAGATAAGAATGCTGATGTATCATTCTGATCCTTTATGACCACGGATTTGCTGGAAATGAATGATGGAGATGTTGAAATATAAACCACATAGGATGAAAAGTTCTTTCCTGTGTATTTTGTCCATGACATATAGGCAAAGTATAGCAAGACTGGGAATGCTGTGCCTATGGTCAGTATTGGCACTATTCTCAAATTGAGTATCATAGGGGATAGATACACATCGATTCCACCACTGGAATATGGCATATTTATGGTCTCGTTGGAATCTCTGTAGAAGATCCTGCTGAATACAAGCCTGCTTGTTCCCTCTGGAAGGTATACTATGAAATGCCCGGATTGATTCGAATATCCAATTGCGACGCCATTGGATGATATCAGTGCTCCACCAACTGGGAACCTGAAATAATAATCATATACCGAGCCCGTGAGCCTCAGCAACGAGGAGTTGTTTGGCGTCAGGGATACCTGGTAGAAATAGCTGCCCCCGGCTGAAGTGGAAAAGTTTAGGCTATAATTGTTAAATCCAGGGGAAGATATCAAGAGGGTGTTGTTTACAGTTGGCATGGTAACAGCTTCAAAGTTTCCAAGGTCTCCATGCACATTCAGGCCATTTATCTTTACCGTGGCATTTGCCTGAAATACAAAGATGGAAATATTGACCGGCCTGGGTTTGAGGAGTATTGTGTGGTTCCCCGGACTCTGGATAACAGAAGTGCTGCTGTAGAAACCACTGGCTGAAGCAGTCAAAGAAGTTGGTGCAAATATGGGCAAAGATGCTCTTCCAGCATTTTCCTGCACTTGCACCGTATTGTCCACAATCAGGGCAGTGTTGAGAGTTACGTTAGGCGATTCCTCAGAAGCAGTGGTTACGTTTGCCACATAATAGCCAGGGAGAGTAATGTTTCTCATTGAGATCAGATTGCCAGAGAGATCTTGCAGAGCCTTCACGTGTATAATGGTAGCAAACTTCGGCAAATTGAAGACAGATCCAATCAGCGGCGTCCCATTTACCTCCCATATGATTCCGCCCTGATACCCAGGGAGGCTGAATGTCAAGCTTGGCGGGACATCCATGTTGATTGTATACACAATTGAAGGGTGCAGGATCGGGGCGGATCCTTCATAGGCAATGCTGTTGTTTTTGGCTGAACTGTTGAATGCATATATGCTACCAAATTCCTGTGGAAAGATGTACGTGCTGTTCTTAAGCATCTCTGCCCCAATGAAGCCGGCAAGAGGGCTGCCGGCCCCCATCTTCTTGGTGCTGTTTGAAAGCACTATCGAACTGAATGTGGCATTGTAAATTCTACCAAAGTTTCCGTACGAACCCATAGTCAAGGCACCAATTTCAGGCGTAGAGTTTCCCATATTTGTAGAAATGAAGGGGAAGCTGAAGGTTTCATTTCCAACCCCAACACTCTCCTCTCCTAT
This sequence comes from Thermoplasmataceae archaeon, assembly GCA_038883835.1. Taxonomy (GTDB): domain Archaea; phylum Thermoplasmatota; class Thermoplasmata; order Thermoplasmatales; family Thermoplasmataceae; genus UBA447. The sequence goes on along the minus strand of JAVZLI010000047.1, from coordinate 2,768 downwards.
GGTAAGGTTCATTGATATGGCAAAAGTCATGTTCTTGCCTATCGGGCTATAAGCCACAAGGGTCTTGTTAAAGGACAATTTTCCGTTCCTCACCATGGCAAGGTAGGTAAAGTTGCCATTTTTTATGTAAATGCCAAAATGTGAGTAACCGGTGTTTCCAAATTGAAATCCTATGTAATAGTAATAACCATAGTTGCCCGCATAGCTGCTTTCTGGGGTTATGTTACTGATGGATATGTCAGCTGAAATGCCGGTTGAATTAGATGCATTTTCAGGGAATGAAATGTACTCCCCCCTCTGGCTGAGTATAGATCTCGCTGCAAGGAGAAGGCCAGAGACATCAGGGGTTCCAAGCCCCGTAACAGGGTTCCATCCAGCCGAAGCATTGTAAAAGCCATTTTGTCCCTTTGTGATTTCGTTAAATGCAGTGGGGTAAAGTGGCGTATGGGCAATCCCGTATAGCAATGGATTGACAAAACCAACATCCTCGCCTAAAAAACCATCCATCAGTGCTATTATTCCAGACCAAATTGGCGCGCCCAAGCTTGTTCCGCCGACCTCAAATTCAGATCCCCCGGAAATTGCAACTACCCCAGTGTATTTGTCAGCAACCATGGAGACATCAGGAACTCCCCTGTAGGTGCTGTTGCTTGCGTACTCCTGGTATTCAGGGCGGTAAATCTGCGGATCTGTGGCATATCCTCCCCCGCTTCCAAAGGTTGAACCTTCAAATGTTCCACCCCACGCCGATTCGCTATAGGTGCCTTCGTACTCATAAAGGGAAGTACCGCCAACTGAGAGCACATACGGGTCGGCAGCAGGGAAATTAACAGTCAGCGTATTCGTCCCGTCGTATGCTCCAAGGTCGCCGCTGGCAGCTACAACAGAGTACCCCTCAGCCTTTGCTGTTGAAAAGATGCTCATGAATGCGTTTAACTGTTCCGAACTCAAAGCGCTCAACGGAAGGCCCCAGCTAAGGCTTATTATGTTGCCAGCATGCATCTGTAAAACGTAGGATATGACTCCAAAAAGATCGTTAATCTGGGAATCCGGAGATATGAACAGATCAATATTGGCTGCTGGCGCCACCGCATGGGCCCACTCAACATCAGTGGCTGTTTCAAGGACCCAGGTGGAATTGTAGTTCCCTGGTCTTCCTAATGGGTAAAAGACTGTCAGGTTTGCTGCAGGAAGTCCGTTGACATGGTCGAAGGCAAAGAGGTCATAGTTCAAATATGGATCGCCATATGCATCTACAATTACTATTGTACTTCCTCTGCCCATATCTGAAATGGACACCGGAAGTGAAAAATTGTATGCAGATCGAATATTCTGAATAGTGTATGGCACTGGGACAAATCCAGACAGCTCTGGTATTGCCTCTATGAGAGGATTTGCAGTCTGGCTGGCATTCCAGGGAGAAGCAGAGATGCCAAACGATCTTGACTTGTTCACTATGCTTTCAACAATATTCTTTCCGTCAATAGGGGCAAAAATGAACTCAAGGGAGGTTCCAAAATCGTATGAAATGCCTGGTATTTTTTTAAGATAAGCGTTCATTTCAGAAATTCCTGAATGACTGCCAGCAAAAAAAAGGGAAATCTCGCCGGAAGTGTTTTCACGGGCTATAGAATTTCGCAATTCAGGGTAGACAGGAGGAGAAGCCACCAGTGACGGAGGGAGGGCGGTGACTATGAGTAAAATGGTTAGCACCAGAAGAACTAACCATATCCTGAGGGAATTTTTCATTGAATGCTGTCATGGTAAATTCTATTAATATATCATGTGATTTTGCTTCATTGATACCTCCTCAGGCCATTGATTATTCCGACGCACATCTGAAGGAACTGTTCCAGTTCTATTACTCTAAATGGGAACCGGAGGATGTTGACCTCATATCGCAGAGAGAAATAGGTTTCATACCTTTCAATGGAACCATGGTCAGGCATAGGTCTGTGGCATCACTGCGTGACGCTGCCCATTTGGCCAGGAGAATTGTGCCTAGGCATCTTTACTACTCCACAGCATACTATCGCAAACCGGAAGAGAAACTGATGCAGGAAAAGTTGTGGCAGGGGGCAGAGCTGATCTTTGATCTCGATGCGGATCACATTTCAGGCGCTGAGGGCATGTCATACGAGTCAATTCTAGAAACCGTTAAGAAACACACCGTGAGGCTTGTAGAAAAATTTCTTTTGGGTGATATTGGTTTTGGGGCCCAGGACATTCTGATCATGTTTTCGGGGGGAAGGGGCTACCATGTCCATGTGAAGAGCGATGCTGTATACTCTTTGAGTTCCGATGCCAGAAGAGAGATAGCGAATTATGTTCGCGGCGAGGGGCTCAACGCATCTGATTTTAGAAGAGCAGTTCTGGATCAGGCGGGAATGCACGGAAGCTGGCGAAGAGATATTGATTCAATGTTTTCTGGCATTTACAGAGACGCAGCTTCTGAGGAAGGCCAAGAGCTGGTGAAAAAAATCCTTGGTGGAAATAGCTCAAAGGCTTTCCTGAGAACGTTGAACGCGCCTTCACCCGATGGGGCGCACCTGACAAAACGTGAGGCGTTTTCAATTCAAGGGCCCAGAAAGTACAGATTCCTTGACAAGTATGACCTGAAGGTGCTTGAATACGCGATCTCAGAGGTAAAGAGGGATCAGATGTGTGAAATTGACGAACCCGTAACCACAGATGTGCACAGGCTTATAAGATTCCCTGGAAGCCTGCACGGCAAGACCGGGCTTATGGTTAAAAAAGTCACACCTGAT
>JAVZLI010000046.1:0-7196 GCA_038883835.1 Thermoplasmataceae archaeon | reverse complement strand
ATGTCTTGCATTACGCAGTAGTGAAAGATTCCATTGAGGAAATACAGAGCACTGTTAAAGCATTCCTGTCTGATTCTGATTGTGTGATCATATCCGGCGGCACTGGAATAACAAGGAATGACGTTACAGTTGACGCCGTAAGAAAGATAGCGGATTTTGAGATAACAGGATTTTCAGTTGTTTTCACTATTAAATCCTTCAATGAGGTGGGCACATCTGCACTTCTCAGCAGGGCTACAGCATTTGCCGTGGGAAGAAAACCAGTCTTCTGCCTCCCTGGATCACCAAGGGCAGCCGTAATGGGCACTGAAGAGATAATAATACCAGAGATTGATCATATCATCCATGAACTTGCGAGGTGAAATATAGTCTGCCAGGGTTAACTATGTCTGAAGATTCTGTTGCCCTAGAAGATGGATTCAGCCTTATGAGAAAGGCATCATGGCAAAAGCCTGAGGTTGCAACCATGCCTGTGAATGAATGCGCCGGGTATATGCTCGCGCGTGATGTTCATGCCGTTGAACAATATCCTCGTTTCAGCATTAGCGCTGTAGACGGTTTCTGTATTTCGTATGAGAGCATTACGAGGAACACGCCTGATTGTGGTATCGAGATCGGCGAAACTATTGTTGCCGGGCACAGGATTAGTAACGAACTGGACAGGTCGAGAGCTCTCAGGATTTTCACTGGAGCCCCTATCCCAGCGGGCTTCGACACCGTCATAAAGCTGGAAGACACCATTGTTGAGGGTTCAAAGGTATTCTTCAAACTTGAACCTGCAAGGGGATCGAACATAAGGTCCGCAGGGGAGGACATTGGCAAGGGAGAACTACTAGGTAAGGCGGGGGACCCTGTAACACCAGCAAGAATGGTTGCGATGATGTCAGCTGGAGTCCATTCTGTACAGGTCTTTAAGAAGCTGAAGGTCGAAGTGATCTCGACTGGAGACGAGCTTCTTTCCAAAGATTCTGGCATAGAAAACAGCACTCAGCCCCTGCTCCTCAATGCGCTCAATGGGCCGGCCTTGGAACCTGTAAAGGGCCCAGTTTGCCCGGATAAAGCTTCTGCAATATCCGATGCTGTCAAATTGGCCCTTCAGAGGTCCGATATCATTTTCATAACGGGCGGATCTGGCAAAGGCGACAAGGATCTTGTGAACCCGGTTTTGGGTAAAATGGCTCGCCAGGTATTCCACGGAGCAAGAATAAAACCTGGAAGGACCATTTCACTATATGAATTTCAGGGTAAGCCCTTATTTTCGGTATCCGGAATACCTTTTGCTGCAGTTTCATCGGCAGTACTCTTTATGGATCGCTTTCTGGATATCCTTAATCTTCCCCTTGGGTTTCATAGGAAAGTGTCGGGGTATCTTTCCAGGGATGTCAAGATGGATAGCAGCCACTGCATCCTCGCTGGTGCGATCTATATGATTCGCAATGGGCTTCCGGTGATACACCCTGTTGAATCAGTTTCTCGTTCTGGAATGAAAAATCTTCTAGGCATGGATTCCATAGTGTGTTTTCCCCCTGGCACGGGATTTATCCCCGAAGGAACATGCATGGAGGCTATTCTATTGTGGTGATGATATGAAGGGAATTTATGAAAGGGTAATTTCGTTCAAGGAAGCAGAAGAAATGTGTTCCAGAATTTCTGGCATTGCCGCTGGATCGGAAGAGGTGCCAGTGCCTGCAGCAGTCGGCCGTGTTGCGAGCGAAGATATTTACTCTCCGGCTGACAACCCGCCATTCAACAGAGCTACGATGGATGGTTTTGCAATGAAGTCTGCAGACTCATTGCCTGCTGATGGTAGAAAAGAGAGATCACTGAAAGTTATTGGGGAATCCTTCATTGGGGAAATACCCAGGAAACTTTCTGGAATCAGGACGTGCATGAAGATTTCGACTGGAGCAATGGTTCCTGATGGCGCGGATTGCGTTGTACCAATTGAGGAAGTAACGGTCAATGGTGATGAAATCATCCTGAAGGGCCGGATGGAACCTGGAGAGAATGTTGCCCCGGCAGGAAGCGACATAAAAAAGGGCGACCTCTTATTGAGAAGCGGAACAAGGATTGGGTTCCCAGAAATAGCTGTCCTTTCAGCGGTTGGTATTCCCCGCATAAGGGTCAAGCGGCAATTGAAAATTGCCATTGTTTCAACAGGTTCAGAACTCGTCATGCCGGGGTCTCCTGCTTCTTTTGGGAAAATATTTGAGTCAAATGGCTTGACTATTTCCGCCCTTCTAAATTCATACAGCGGCATAAGGGCAGATTTTCTTGGTATCCTTCCCGATAATTATGAGGCGACTGAGAAAAAACTAATCTCCATTGCACATGAATATGACCTGATCATCACCTCAGCTGGAACCTCCTATGGAGAGAAAGACTATGTTTACAAAGTTCTCCAGAATTCGGAGAATGGCCTCATCTTCCATGGTATAATGGTCAAGCCTGGGATGCCCACAGCCCTTGGAAAAATTGGACAATGCCACGTAATTGCCCTTCCAGGATTCCCTGTGTCCGCCCTTATGATATTGCTTTCCCTCTTTCTCCCTCCTCTCCTCAAAGCGACGGGCTGTGATAGTGAACTGAAGCACATCAGGGCAGTTCTGGGCACCGAAGTCAGAAGGGATCATAATAAGTGGAATCTTATCCCAGTGATTTTAATTGCAGACAGAACGATTGTTGCTGTACCTGTCCATGGGCTTTCTGGATCAATATCCAGATTTCTGAACACGTCTGGATACATTTCCCTGGAGCCTGGCGATGTTGTACCAGCTGGAACAGAGGTTGAAGTTACCCTTTTCGGCAGATCTGAAAACATTAAGCGGCCAGTGCTATTTGGCAGGGTGAATAATAGCCTGGTTCGAGCTCTGGATTCCTTCAAAGTGTCGTTGAAAACAGTGAAAAGTGATGAGGACACAGCTGTTCGCCTGCTGAGGGGATCTCTTGCCGATGCTGCCTGCCTTTCTTCAGAATATATTGCCCTTCATCCCGAGGTTTTGCGGGAGTTCAATGCAATCAGGCTATCTGATCTGGAACAAAGCAGGGAAACGGAACAAAGAGGGTCTGATCCAAAGATAGCCCTTTATCTGGTGCTTCCTTCTGGATCAGATCTGCTTTCGGCGGTTGGAAGAAACACAACGGCTTGATCTAATTCAGATGCGCCCGCATACTTCACAATTAGGGTCTCTGTCTGCCCTAACCCGATGAAGCTCCCCATTCCAAAGATCAAATGTCAGAATTGCCCCATCTACTTCCTTCCCAGTTAGAATACGGACAGCAATGGCAACGGTGAGGGCCGCTGACAGATGGGGCGCGGATGGAAGTATTCCAAGGTCCTGGCAGCTTATTTCTTCCGCATTTTCCGGAATATGCAGGCATCCGAAACATGATGTTTTTCCCGGGATAACTGCCTTAACCTGTGCAATGGTTCCTATTGCGGACTGAAATATCCATGGTATTCCATTTGACACAGCAAATTTGTTAATGATTTTACGCGTCCTGAAGTTATCAGTGCCGTCAATTATGAGGTTTGATCCTCCGAGCAGCCTCTGAGCATTTTCCTCATCTAAGAATTCTGCTTCTTCCTCTATCTGCACCGACCGGTTAGCCAATCTAAGCTCCTTGGCCGCCACCTTTGCCTTATTTTGCCCAACATCGTGCTCCTTGAAAAGTATCTGCCTATGAATGTTTGATATATCAATGGTGTCTCCATCTATCAGGATCATTTTTCCTATTCCATTCCGCACCATTAGATCCGCTACCAGTGAGCCTGTTCCGCCGACTCCAACAAGTGCTACCTTTGAGCCACGTAGAGACTCCACGCCGGAAACCCCAATCTCCCTTAGCGCGGCTACCCTGGAGTACCTCAAACTCAACATTATGGTAGCATTGCCCTGCACAATATAACTGTGATTATCAAAAATAGGGTATCACGAAAGACAGGATGCCTGGATTCTGCCGGATCCTGAGGCAACATGAAATAGATCTCAGGTTCTTTTAAGCCCCTCTGGTCAAACCAGGGCAAGGAAAAAATTTTCACAGCATCCAGATTCAAGTCTATAATATTCTGGAAAACCTCTTTATATGATTCCCCATTTTATTATTTATGCCAAAATTTCCAAGTGATGATTGGGTTAAGGAATATTCAGAGAAATTGAATTCGAACGAAGATTACGCGGACGCCGGAAAGAGCTGGGAAGGGGATATACTTTTTGTGATAAAGCCAGACGAAGACCATAAGACAGAAGAATACGTCTACCTTGATTTGTATCACGGAAAATGCAGGTCAGCGAGGTATGTGCATCCCGGGGAAAATGTGCCGAATGCACAGTTCAAATATATAGGAACCTTTGGAAACTGGAAGAGGCTTATCAACAAGGAGATTGACCCGATACAGGGAATACTGACTGGGAAATTTAAACTCGAAGGATCCATGATGAAAATAATGAGGTACACAAAGGCTGCCAAGGAAATGGTGAATACAGCGTCCCTTGTTAAAACTGAATTTTAGGTGGTGAAGATGTGGTTTTTCCGTTCGCCACAAATCATCTATGGCGAGGAGGCTCTCACATTCCTAAATTCGCTCCATATGCAGCGTGCCCTGATTGTAACTGACAGATTCCTTTCGGGAACTGAAATTCTTAACAAAGTCAGGAGGCAAATCGTCTCGGCAGAGGAGGTAAAGGTTTTTGGGAAAATAGATGCAGAGCCAAAGTTATCCCAGATAATTGAAGGGCGCGATCTGCTTGAGGATTTTTCACCTGACTTCGTCATTGGGCTGGGTGGCGGATCGGCAATGGATGCAGCCAAAATACTATTTGCTCTAAATGAAATTCCCAGCCTCTCACCCTACGATATCACACCGATAAATGATTTCAAGCTACACGTTAAAAGCACACTTGTGGAAATACCAACAACCAGCGGAACTGGATCTGAATGTTCCTGGGCTGCAGTATTTACTGATGACGTCGAAAAGAGGAAGAATGAGATAGCATCACCGCAGATACTTGCAGACTATGCAATACTTGACCCTTCCCTGACCGTTGGGCTACCACGCGAGCAGACAGTAAATACAGCAACAGACGCTCTTACACATGCAATAGAAGCCTATACAAGCCAATGGAAAAATGTATTCTCAGACTCAATGGCTGAAAAGGCCATATCATTAATTTCGTCAAACATTCTAAAAGTACTGGAGAATCCCTCAGATCTCAATTCCAGAAACAATATGCACATCGGCGCCTCAATGGCCGGCATTAGCTTCTCAAATTCACAAATAGGATTAGCCCATGCACTCGGGCACGCCCTTGGAGCGGAATTTAAGGTTCCGCACGGGAAAGCCGTTGGCCTGTACCTCCCACATGTTATTTCATTCAATTACGATGTAGCGCGAGACAGATATGATCGCCTGAACGCCATCTTTTCTGGCGAGTTCCGATCCTCAGACCTTTCACAGACAGTTTCGAGATTCCTAAAGAGGATTGGCGAGTCTAGAACAGTTGTTGAGGCTGGGATCTCAAGGGACGAATACATTGCACGCCTTGATGATATTGTTACGCTCGCATCTGAATCAACGGGATTGCTTACAAATGCAAAGGACGCAAGTTCCGAGGATTTGCGGCAGCTTGCGCTGCAAGTAGTTTGAATTTCATCAGAAATGGTAGTAATAAATTGGGCAGTTGCAGACCATTCCCGATCCCAGGACATAGGGCTCTTCCTTGAAGAATCCAAATGAAATAGGCGTAAGCTTCGCCATAGAGGAATCGCCTTCATCCGATAGATGAGATGCATCTTATTATAAAGTGGCTTACCTTAATAATCGTGTTGAGATAGCCATAGCATGAAGGCAGGAGTTCTGAAGGCAATAAACACCGATATTCAGGTTGAAGAGGTCGGTGAACCAGCGATCGGTGAGGAAGATGTTCTTGTGGAGCAAAATCTGACAGGAATTTGCTACAGAGATATTCTTACACAGGAGGGTTTCTTTCCCAGGGTCAAGACTCCAATCATTCCAGGGCATGAGATCTCTGGCAGGATAGTGAAAAAAGGCCGTCTTGTGAAGGGCTTTGAAATCGGAGACAGAGTGTCAAGCCTCATATACGTTCCCTGTGGAAAATGCGAATTCTGCCTGAGGGGAGATGAGAACCTATGCCCTAACAAACGCACCTTTGGAGAAAGCATAAATGGGGCTTATGCCAGATATGTCTCTATCCCACAGATCAGCCTGGTAAAGGTTCCTGATGGCGTAGGGGATGCTGACGCATCTATAGCTGCATGCGTAACCGGCATGGTCTACCATGCCCTGAATACTGTAGGCCAGATAAAGAGTGGGGACTGGGTTCTAATTACCGGGTCAGGTGGAGGCGTCGGCCTGAATGCTGTGCAGGTCGCAAAGGCACTTGGTGCGCATGTCATAGCTGAGACTTCATCGAAATTCAAAACAGAAACGATAGCTAAACAGGGTGCAGAATTCATCGTAACGGGAGACCATTTCGACAAGGAAGTGAAGAAAATTACGGGAGATGGAGTCGAGATCGCCTTGGACACTGTTGGTTCCCCAACATTTGAGGATTCACTCAGAAGCCTCAGGTTTGGTGGCAAACTTGTCACCATTGGCAATGTCTCCCCAAACCCTGTCCCACTACCACTCGGGCTCATTATTGTAAAGGGAAATTCTGTTCGCGGAAGTATAAGCTCAACGAGGGAAGACATGAAGAAGGTCCTTGAATTGGCAAGGGAAGGAAAATTAAAGGCAGCAACGCACAAAATAATAGAACTGGAACAAATAAACGACGCATATAAAGAAATGAAGGAAAAAAAATCAACCGGCAGGATAATGATACATGTGGGCTGACGGTGGCTAAGGAGGATCTTTAGTCAGCAGACTCCTCCGCACCGACCTCCCTCTTTGACGGGCCGGACACAGGGTATCCGATTTTGGAAAGTACCCTGTCCTTAGTTTCCGGCAATACAAAGAGGACCGCAAGTGCCAGTGCCGTCACAATTGCACCCGGTATAACGCCTCCATATAGAAGGTAGTCAATCCCGGTAAAGCTTGTGATCAGCGGCGGGACTATAATGCTTGTAACGATTCCGCTGCCTAATACCCCAATTTCAGCAGTAAGGCCTGTACCAGAGTACCTCAACCTTGTAGGAAACATCTCAGCAAACCACACGAATGTTATGCCCACGGC
>JAVZLI010000045.1:0-7282 GCA_038883835.1 Thermoplasmataceae archaeon | reverse complement strand
GACACATTTGGCATCTCAGTCCTGGAGGCGCTATCCATGGGGCTTCCTTCAATCGTACCAAATGATTTTCCCCTGACAGACTATGTAACCGAGGGCCATCCAGGTTTAATAACTGTTGATTTTTCCGATTCATCAGCAGTTGCTGAAACAATTTCCGATCTGAGTGCTGACGGGACGAAGCTTGCTGCACACAGTGCTGGTGCCGTTAAGATAGTGAGAGAAAAATTTAGCAAAGAGTCCCATTGTGAAAGGCTCATCTCTATTTATGATAGCCTGGTATCGTGATTCTCATTTCGTGCCAAAGGTAGGTTTCCTGATGACAGCCCACCTTGATATGATTGTATTTCCCCTGGAAATAACCTCCTTTCCCATAAGCATCGCATCCCATTCTGTTCCGGTTACAGATAACCCATCAGATGGCCTGTTTTCCTTCGTGACAGAAATGAATGCATCTGATCCAGGCTTCAATGTTCTGAGGATCTCAGAAATGGCAGACCTATGGTCACGGAGGCAGCACACTGTCAAATTGGAAAATACGAAATCAAAATAGTCATTTGGCAAAGATTTCATGTTTGCACCTGATTCTTGGATAACCTCAATATTTTTCAACCGCAGCCGTTCAATTTTTCTTGATATGGATCTGACCGATGCCGGATTGGGGTCCAGAGCTATTACTCTACCCTCCGGCCCAACTGCTCTGCATAGCTTTACCGTATAATACCCAGAGCCGGCCCCATGATCCAGTACAGCCATACCCGTTTTCAGGAATGGCCGCACAATTCTCATTATCCTGTTTCCAGGGTCTCTCAGTGGAAAATCAAGAACAAACGACGGTATGTACCTTCCCTCTCGCTCCACATCACATAATGGGGTTCTAACATTAAACCCCTTTTATTGCAGATAAAACTGGAATAGTTTCTGAATAACAGACCATTCATAGAAAGATAGCAATTTGGCAGCCTAATTTTTCGGCCATGGCTAAACAGGATCATGGGATTGTGATTTCAAACGCCGTATCTTTATCTTAGAAAATGCATGAAATCCCTTTAGTGTGCCTTGTAAGTATGAAATTTATTTATTTTTGAAGCCATAAACCTCACTTGTGAGCAGTACAGGGCAGAAGGGCGCTGTATTGGCAACGGCCTTTGCCACCTACATTGCCTTTATGGGAATAGGGGTCGTGGATCCGCTCCTCCCATTGATTGGAAAGGCTATGGGGGCTGACTATTTCCAGATAGAATGGCTGTTTACCACGTACATAGCAACTATGGCCTTGACAATGCTAGTTGCGGGCGCGGTCTCAACAAGGCTTGGGAATAAGAGAACGCTTCTTGCTGGCTTGCTCACGGTGGTTGTGTTTTCAGCCTTGTCTGGATTATCACCAAACATACCATTCTTTGCAATAATGCGCGGCTTCTGGGGATTTGGAAATGCTCTTTTCACATCCACTGCACTTGCGATCATTGTCGGCGTATCTGCAGGGAAGATAGAGAAATCCATAACTCTTTACGAGGCAGCCCTTGGTTTGGGTATTTCATCTGGCCCGTTACTTGGAGGCTTTCTAGGTTCTGTTTACTGGAGGTATCCATTCTTTGGCACTTCGGCGCTCATGGCTATAGGATTTATTTTTACAATTAGCCTCGTTAGGGAACCGCCTGCAAGGGAGAAGCGCAGGACCGCGAAGGATGTTTTGAGAGCCCTTTCAAACAGAGGCATACACACAAATGCGCTTATAGGATTGAGCTATAATTTTGGTTTCTTCACTATTCTTGCGTATACTCCGCTGACACTGGTCGGCCTTACCACAATTGACCTTGGATTTACCTACTTCTTCTGGGGCACTCTGGTGGCATTCGCTTCAGTATACCTAGCAACAGTGGCTGCAAGAAGAATTTCTTACACCACAATTTTGTTGATGGCACTTTCAATAATGATGGCCATTTTCGTGTTAATGGGCTCATATGGCAAAACTCTTGGGCTTTATCTTGTAGTAATCTCAGGATTGCCCTGCGGCCTGGCCAATGCAGGATTTACCACAATGGCTATGAAGGTCTCTCCCTACAGCAGATCCATCTCTTCAGCTTCATACAATTTCCTGAGATGGTCTGGAGCTGCTGTTGCACCAATACTTTCCGGTTACGTTGGCCAGCACTTTGGAACAGAGACTCCCTTTGAGGTCTGCGCCGTTATAATGGCTTTGGGCCTTGCTGTTCTGATTGCCAGGCGAAAATTACTTGATTCTGAATCTGCCAGATTATCTAATCAGCGCTTGCAGGCAACCTGATTTATTTCAAACACGTTTCCACAGAAGCACTAATTCTCCCAGATATTCTGGTTGTAACCAATATTCTGGAATTTGTCTTCCTTTCCTCTTAAGGAAAATATGTTTTAAATTTCAAAGAACAAGGGCTTTCAGTCGATCACAAGGCCCTTACTTTCATTTCATGTTCTGATTATGGAATGAAGGAAAAAAGAACCACTGCTCATAATGCATATGGTATCATGGCTCACTCTTTGAACCTTCAGACGAAAGAGAGCATGAATAGGAAGTGGAATAGTGCAAAATCCAAAAACCCACAACTGTGGTGACAGTGATTAATAGGTGTAAGCATCATATGCATTATATTAGGATCAATATACAAAAAAATATATTCGTTAACAGGTTTTAATTAGGTGGTTGATTCAGAGAAGACTCTCAGACGCGGAACTCTCAGCCTATGGGAAGCATTTGCACAAGGCCTGGGGACAAATGGTCCAGCTGCAGTTACCGCCCTATTCTTTGTTAGCCTGGCAGGTATCGTTGCCGGATCCCTTCCACTTGTTGTCACCCTTGCATTTGTCATATATCTTGGCATGACGCTTATCGCCTATGAATGGTCAAAGGAGGTAGCCTCGGCCTATTCATGGGCTGCGTATCACAGGAGAGGTTTCAAAAGAGCGGGGCGTTTTTTATCCTTTTATGCAGGTACTACCTATTACTACTACTATCTACTTGGTTACACTGGTTTTGCTGTCCTGGGGCTGTCCTCTTTCCTGTACGTCATTTTCCCTGGAATTGCGAGTGCCTATCCATGGATCTGGATGCCAATAACGATTGCTGTGATTTTGGAAACATCAATATTGAACTATTTCGGAATAAAACCATCCATGAGATACGTTTTGTATACTGGCATAGCTGAAATTGCCTTTCTCCTGTTAACATCAATTGCCCTAATTGCCCTCAACCCAGGGAAAGTGAGCATTATCCCCTATACAACCCAGCCGATTTCAGGCAACCTGTCTACACTACTGGTTGCGATGGTTCTTGGCATAGCCACATTTGGCGGGCTGAACACTGTAGTGCCGGTTGCGGAGGAAACAAAGGATCCGAAGAGAAATGTTCCACTGGCCCTGGCACTTCTTGCTGGAATACTGGGCCTAACTATAATCCTTAACTGTTATTCACAAACCATATCATATGGAGTAGCGAATATGATCAATTACGCAAATATTCCAGACCCTGGTATATTTGTTTATACAACATATCTTGGTGTCATCGTAGCAGGTATATTTGCAGTATTCATTGCAAACAGTTTCAACTCATCCGGGGTGTCATTCGAAACTGCTGCGGTTAGAACTTCATACGCCTTCTCAAGAGATGGGATATTATTCCCTAGCAGTCTCAGCAAAATTAACAAACACGGAGTTCCAGGGAGGATGGTAATATTTAACGCAACCCTGGCAACAATAATAGCTTTGGTTTCAGGGATTGTGCTTGGCCCGCTCACGGCAGGGGTCTTTTTGATTATTAGCAACTCTATATTCTCGCTCTCCAATCATGCAATAGCAGGGATCGGCCTCATATTTTACCATGGAAGGAGAAAAACTCTTCGAATAGTTGTGCATGTTATAATTCCAATTCTTGTCTCTATCGCCATTGCCATAGCAATCTTCTATACAGTTTACCCAGCACCTCCCGTACCTCTCAACTATTCTGCGTGGATCGCAGGTATCTTCCTGGCCTGTATAATAATAGCATATATTTTATACAGAAGACAGCCTGAAAAACTGGACAAGGTTGGCGAATTCAGCCTGTAAACGAATTCACTTTGTCTATCCAAATTACACAATTTTGTCACGTTCATAGTAAGGAAATGAAACATTCCATTCTGGAAAAAGACCAGAATGGGGTGATTCAAATAGGCATAAGGTTAATGATTCACAACGCCAATGCAACATATTATTTACCTACAGGGAAGTGTAATATCTTGAAAAGAGCGTATATAGTGATTTGCCATGGCACTCGCTTGAATCCAAGGGGACAAGAAACGTGCAATATTTTCCCTTATTGTGGGATAGTTTCTAGGCATTAAAGAATTAGACCAGGATATTGCAACCCTTAGCCATGAAGCTTAGATAACAGCCGCGGGAGTTATGCCGTGAGCCGGGATTGAACCAGCGACCTCCAGATCTTCAGTCTGGCGCTCTCCCAACTGAGCTATCACGGCTCCTCAGTGTCATAGTGTTATTTTATTTAATGATTCTTTTTGTCGCTTCTGAATTATTCATGTTAAGAAATTTCTAGCCAAATGGTGTCGAGGATTCTAGGAAAGCCTAAACGCAAGGGCGAGAATGAAAATGGCAAAAAACTGGCTCATTGTCAGAGAAAACTGCCCTAAGGCTTAAAATTATAATAGCTTCGTGAAGTTTTTCGTTTCTTGCAACTCGATTCAAATGGATAACTATATTAAAGGAATCTTGCAATACACTTCATTCGGGGACAGACACACTTATGGAAAACTCATCATCCGCACTCGCAGGAAAGGTGAAATTTGATCCAGCGTCTCTGGCAGCCATCGTCACTGAAGCTCTGTTAAGCGGTATGATAGCATTCGTATGGATTTCACTTCCATTTCTTTCATCCCTTGTGTCAGAACATCTCTATTTTGTTGGGATACTTGCTTCCATAGCAATATTCAGTTCCCTGATTTTCAGGATTTTTCTGAGGTTCTATTCTGAGCGTGGAAGAACAGACCTGATTCCTGCCATGTCCTTGTTCATACTAGGGATATCTCTTGCAATAATGTACATCTCACTGACATTTTCTTTAATGATTGTTTCCATGGTAATCGTTGGCGCTTCGATGTCATTGAGATTTTATGGGTATAAGGTCAATTACCAGCAGGTTCATCAGCTGCAGCCCTTTGGAAACCTTTACAGCAACGGTGCTGCTGGCACAATTGGAATAATAATGATCCTTCTTGTGAGTGCCCTGTATGTTGGCAACAGCATCAGAGGGCTTATTGGAATATACTCCATAATTGCCCTTCTAGTTGGAATGGTCAGCTTGAGCATAAGGCTCTCCAGAAAGGCAAGCGAGGAGTTTATGGGAACAAAGACGTCCCTTGTGGAGATAATAAAATATCCCTTATCATACCTGAAAAGTTTCGACACACTGTCTAACAGGCGCCTTGCACTGCGGATCCTCATGAGCCTCCTGTTGATGTACGTACCTATCGCCATGGCTGGTGCGTTCTTGTCATCAATAGGGTATGTGGACAATGTTTCGAGGACAGATATTTTCCTAATATTTGCATCGTTCGCTGTTCTTGCTTTCCTTATTGAAAAAAGTGTGCGCATATTAAATGCTCAAATTATAAGGGAAACATTTTACCTGCTCCGTCCTTCTATCCTTCTTATAGCCATGCTCCTTCTGTCCATGGCGCCAATGTCTCTTCTGTTCGTTTCGGCCTATGCATTGATTATTCTCTGGATATGGGCAGACTCCATGTCAAGCGGCATTTTTCCAAAATATCTGCTCGACTCAGACATATTGAAGATACCATACATGCAGGCGGTCTTTTCCGTACCGCTGAGCTTTACCGCTCCCCTTCTTGGATCCCTCCTCTGGTACGTTTCCCCACGGCTCCTTTTTGGGGTTGCCCTTGCCCCTGTAGCAATTGCCATTGTGCTGACTTTCATTAATCCAGAGGGCAGATTCATTGCCAGAGACTCTGTGTCAAAAAACCAGACTTAAAATTATTAACTAAACAGTGCTTATGGTTTTCGATGATACCAGGGCGCATGAACAACAGGGAGATCAAGCGGATGATGGCCCAGATGGGCATAAAATCCACAGAATTTCCGGATGTTACCACAGTTCTTCTAAAGGGAAAGGAAAAGGATTACATAATTACAGAGGCCCAGGTTGTTATGATTGAGGCTCAAGGGCAAAAGTCCTTCCAGATTACCGGCAACTTCAAGGAAGCACCAAGAGGGGCACAGCCACAAGCCCAGCAGGAACAGCGTTTGAATGAAGAAGACATAAAACTCGTCATGGAACAGGCTTCTGTTAGCAGGGATAAGGCCATTGAAGCTCTAAAGAAAGCTGATGGAGAGCCGGCTAAGGCGATCCTATCTCTTATGGAACATGGAAACTCTTAACTCCATTTTGTCAAGGTACACGCCTGACCAGGATGAGCAGCTTAAGCTTAAGGAAATAGCTGATTCTATAATAAATTCTATCAGAGCTTACTGCAAAATAAACTCCATACAGGCATCTCCAGTGCTGGTAGGTTCCGTAGCAAAGGGGACAAATTTGAGGGGTGCCGATATTGACATATTTATCGTGTTTGAGAGAATTTACAGCGAAAATGAGATGGAACGTCTAGGCTTGGAGATAGGCCGGTCTGTCCTTCCGGGTGGGGAGGAAAAATACGCAGAGCACCCATACATTTCAGGCGTTATGGGAGGAATAAAGCTTGATATTGTGCCTTGCTTTAGGATTGAGCCCAACAAGCGAATAATCAGTTCAGTTGACAGGACACCATTGCACACGGAATACGTAGCGAGAAACCTTTCAGATCAAGGGCGCAATGAGGTCCGGCTCCTCAAGCTGTTCATGAAGCATTTTGGAATATATGGATCTGAAATCAAGACAGGCGGCTTCTCTGGATACGTCTGCGAGCTGCTAGTAATAAAGTTCGGTTCCTTCAAGAACGTTATTGCAAATATTGCTGGATTGAAAAGATTCCGGCTGGAAATAAATGACCATGAGATGAAATACGATCCCAGGTTTCCAGTGGTAATACAGGATCCAACAGACTATTCAAGAAATGCAGCAGCAGCAGTGAGCCCTGAATCATTTGCCAAGCTTATCCTAGCCTCAAAGATATTCGTTGAGAGCGGCAATGTGGAAATGTTCATTCCAAAGCCGCCCATTTCTCCGGAACCGATTCGCCCAAACGGAAATTTCTTTCGAATAGTCGAAATCCCTAGGCCTGATCTGGTTGATGACATTGTT
>JAVZLI010000044.1:0-7611 GCA_038883835.1 Thermoplasmataceae archaeon | reverse complement strand
GAATCCCAAGAAGATCGGTCTCCTCGTAGTAATTCAGCCTGAGATCAAGCACTGCGATGCCAGATTCCGCAGCGCACTCCTTAACAATCTCGGACTTGCCTATACCGGGTGCCCCCCATACCATTACGGGCAGCCTTCCATTTATGGCCACTCTATGAATGATGCTCCTGAGTTCACTTGGCTTTATCTTTTTCATTCATTATTGTAATTTTTTTATGTATAAATAATGGATGTAGCCTGGCACGACATTGAATCTGCCAATAAAATCCACATCCAATAAAATATTGTAGGGAATAGGGTCAACTGCCTGCCATTGCATACATCGGCGGATGTGGCGTCTCAAATTAGTATATCCCGAGATAAATATCATGGATAACTATTCAGAACAGCGGAAGCGACACTGCCATGCCCCGAATATGTGCTTAGGTCTGTTCCAGGCAAAATAATAAGAAACGCCAAAAGTTATCTAATCTCTCAATATTGACTGGTGTGTACGATATTGTGGTGGTTGGGGCTGGCCCCTCCGGTTCATTTCTCAGTTATAGCCTTGCAAAATCCGGAATGAAGGTTCTTACCATCGAGGAACACAGCGAAATAGGCAGGCCAGTTGAGTGTACTGGCGTAGTTACAAAAAGGGTTTTCAACTTCGTGCACTCTAAATCAATAGCAAATGTTGTTCACGGCGCGAGGGTTTTCTTTCCCGGCGAGGATCCCATCCACATATCAAAGGGCGAGGAGACGGTAATAATCCAGCGCGATTCATTCGACAAAGATGTTGCTTCTATGGCGATTGATGCAGGTGCTGAAATGCAATTAGGGGCTCGGCTCACCGCTGTAACAAGGGGAAGCGAAGGATGGGCGGTAAGCTTCAAAAAGGATGGAAACGTGCTGCAGGAAAAGGCCAAAGTTATCGTTGGTGCAGACGGGGCCAACAGCACCGTTAGAAGGTTATTGCATGGGGAAATGCCAAAAAGGGTTGTATCTACATATCAGGCTGAAATTCCAACCAGAATGCAGAGCCAGGATGATGTTGATGTGTATCTAGGCAGCGAAGTGTCCAGAGGATTCTTTGGATGGGCTGTTCCAGCTGGAAATATATCCCGGGTCGGCGTTGGAACATTCGGGCCTGGTGCAAAGGACTACTTCCAAAGAATTTGCCGAAAATTTGGTTTTTCCGGTTCACTCAGCATAACTGGCGGCCCAATTCCGGTAAGCTATCTCAAAAGGACCTATGGCAATGGCTACCTTCTGATTGGTGATGCTGCAGGTATTGTAAAGCCCCTCACTGGTGGTGGCATATACACGGGAATAGTGTCAGCCAGCGAGGCTTCAAGGGCCATACTTGAGGCCTATGAAATGAACAATTTCAGCGAGAGAATACTTTCCAGGTATCAGAGGTATTGGAAGAATGCCCTAGGAAGGGAACTGTCTTTGGATGGTTTAGTCCAGAAGATTTTTTCAGTGATTGGGGATCGGGGCCTCGATAGGATATTCAAATTCCTTTCCAGGGAAGACATGCTCGAAATGATAAACAGCTATGGCGACATAGATTACCCTTCCCGCCTGATAATGAAGCTTTTAACAAGGAAACCATCACTATTGTTCACGCTGATACCGGGATTCTGATTCCATGGACAAGCGAAATTTTTACATGGGAATGCTTATCCTTGTCACATTTTTCTGGGGCGTAACATTTCCCGTAGTGAAGGAAGCTCTCCAATATATTGGGCCATCTCCTTTTCTTGCACTCCGGTTCCTCATTGCCACGGCAATGACAGTAGTATTCCTAAGGAAATCTAGAAATATATTCAGCTGGTTCAACATCAAGCATGGATTTATAGCGGGATCCCTTTTGTTCATTGGATATTTTTTCCAGACACTCGGGCTGGACTACACCACAGCAGCTGCATCGGGCCTCATAACAGGCATTTATGTTGTGGTTCTACCCATAGTATCCTTCCTGTATCTCAAATCAAAGGTGTCAAAGCTTGACTGGGTTGCATCCTTAATATCATTCGCCGGCCTCGTTGTGATGACATTAGGGGCCATAAACTCCCTTGGAACCATCTTTGGCGACCTTCTTACATTGATTTGCGGCGTGGGCTATGCTGTGCAAATCGCCTATGTCTCCAAATACTCCGGAAGGCTGGATTCCGGGACATTTACTTTCTACCAGCTTGCTTTTGTGACAATTCTTGCATTCGCCTTTACGCCAATTGTGCCAGGATCGTATATTATCATTAATTCATATGTTATCTTTGCAGCTTTTTTTACTGCAATCGTTGGGAGCGTTTTTGCATACTATATCAGCACAGTGGCTCTCATTTATGTTGAACCTCCAAAGGCCGGCGTAATTTTCGTAGGAGAGCCTGTCTTTGCTGCAATTGCTTCTGTAATAATCGGGCATGAATACCTGGGTATCTATGTTGTGATCGGAGGGGCAATTATGGTGGTCGCCATGTTCCTTACCACAGCTGAAAAAGCCTTTTTTGCAAATAAAAGTGCAGCTAAGACGCGCTAATCTCCTTTTTTATCTTATTTGAAGCCTGTATGCACATTAACCGCCACACCTCTTTTGAACTGCACCATTTCGAACCCAGGAACAGTGGCTTTTCCTGCAGCCACAATGTTGTCAAGGGAATCAACCACTATGACTTCGTTTCCTGCTATTATCTCTGGGTCCGCTTCCTTGACAAATTTGAAAAAAACGTTGTAGCCGCTTCGGTTGAACTGGATGCTCTCGTCGCTCACAACGACCCTGTGTTTAGGAAAGATTGATCCGCTGTGAAGGCGCCTTATGCCCTCCTCAGAGAGGGTAAGGAAGCCATCATGTGCCCTTAATGTGCCTATTAATTTCCCGTTGAGGAGAACTGTTCTTATTCGTCCGGTTGCCCTTGACCTCCTGACATCGACCCCATCTGGGAATAATATCTTTCCGGTGCCTATCCCAAACTGGAAATCAGCAATTCTCCTCAACTTCTCTATGTTGAGGTCTCTGAAGCCATCACTTGCCAAGGGCTTTTTATAGATCTGGGCTTCAGAAACCCCAATGTACTGAAGATTTCTCTTTAAGGCTGCATCGTCTCTAAATCCTGATGTTACAATCTGCTCAACCGGAAAGGTATCTTCGAGTTCGAGGGGAACATACTCGTTTTGCCATGGGATCAGGAAGAGTGACGAGGTGTTGTTGTAATCAGAAACAAAACCAGGATCATGAGGCTTTCCCGGTCTCCACTCCTTCTCTGGCGCTATAACATGTCCAGTGTACGATCCAACAATATTCCTCGTAAATTCCCTCAGCCTCTCTATATAAGGGTGCATATTGCTGAGGCCATCAAAATAGAAGAATGATGATTTTTTAGATATCTCCTGGAATCTCTCTATTATCTTCCGATGATTAAGGATCTCCAGGAAAGCTTTGAACAAGGCCGGATGTGATCTGGCCCTGGACTCTACATACTGCCAAAGTGATTGCTCCTGGATTCTTAGCCTGATCTCTGACATTTCGTTAAAAAGCGCCTGAAGATTATGTATAGAGAGGAGCTCCGCCCTATCCTTCTTATCCAAGGCGAGAAGTTCATTGACGGTGTACTTTTTGCTGATGGGCGACCACCACGGAAGAGACTTGATTTTAGAAAGGTCTCTTGATCCATCTGGAAAAAGAAGCCTATCATCGCGAGCGTATTTTACGTAAGATGCAGAATCAAACATATCTACCCCCAGGAGCACTGCCATCCCGAGAAACATGGGATGGCCGCCCCCAAAGAGGTGAATTGGTTTTCCAAAATTACTGTTGACCCTTGAAGCTATGATGATTCTTACAAGATCATCGTATCTGTATGATTCCAGAAGCGGGACAACCCCTCCTATTGGCAGATATGCTGCAGGCTCCTGGCTCATGATCTCTGCTGAACGCTTTCTGAGATCAGGATAAACCGATCCCTGAATCGGAGAGGCAATCAAAGGCTCATATCCCTGGGGTACCTCCTTCAGGCGCCTATAGGTCTCTTCCACAGATTCACGGGCCCGGTTCTCAGTAAAGTCTGGCTCAGAGAATATGTCTAGGATTGTAGCAATGTCAGTTCCGATCTTCTGCTGGAAATCCAGAATCTCTTGGTTCGAGACTTCAACGTCACTGTATACATGGCTCTGAAACGTCCCCGAATCTGTCATGATGGGGCCATCAAAACCAATCAAAGAATGTAGCCCATACCGTATTGCCTTTTCACGAAGCTCCAGGTTTCGATAGATAATGTAGCTGTTGGTGATTAGGCACTCCGTCCCTACACTTTTCAGATATTCCATTGAGATAGTATTCAGATTAGGGTTCACAACTGGCATTATGTTGGGTGTGCTGAAGGACCCATGCTTCGTGTAAAACCTGCCAGTCCTAGCCAGCCCGTCCGATTCCAAAGGTTCAAACATTCAGGGTAGAATACTATTGCGAATAATAGTAATTCCCTGAGAGCTTCTGACTCTTGTCAAGCCTGCTGTCCGTTTTGTTTATTCTTGGCCTCTTCGTGAGGCCGTCACGCCTGAATGTTATACCAACATCCTTCAAAAATGCATTCATCCCGTCTTTCATGGAAAGCGGCCCAAAAGCTTCTCCAGATATTCCGGGGTTTCCAAGGAATACCATCAGTGAATCTGATATGAGGTCAATGAAGTACACATCGTGATCAACGATCAGCGCACTTTTTTTATTATTCTCCATGACCCTCCTAATAATTCTGGCGGCCGCCATCCTGTAGGCACTGTCAAGATGGGCAGATGGCTCATCAAGAAGATATAAATCAGCTTCCCTGGCCAGCGTGAGGGCTATGGCAACTCTCTGCAGTTCACCGCCTGACAGCGAGTTAACGTAAAGATCATAAAGATCCTCAATTTCCAGGGGTTTTATTATCTCGGCTTTGACAGCATAACTATCAAGGGAGTCCTTCAGGGTTGATTTGAGAAGTTCTAAAACTGTCCCCTCAAAATCTGTTGATATATACTGTGGCTTGTAGGAGATCCTCAAGGTTCTGGACAGCGTTCCAGAATCAACCGGAATTGCCCCAGCAAGAGCAGATATGAATGTAGTTTTTCCCAGGGCATTTCTACCCATCACTCCAATTACTTCACCTGCGAGTATCTTCCCTGGCTGCACGCTCAGTTGGAAATCGCCTCTTTTTATTGAGAGTTGCGACCAAGATGCCTCCTCTTTCACTCCAGGTTTCCTCCTGTCAGATTTCAATTGGAATTCAATTGGGTAATTTCTGATCCTGACATTTTCGTCTCTGAGGTATCCCTCCAGAAACGAGTTAATGGCTTTGCTCGTAGCCCTCTGCTTACTTATCATTCCATAGACACCGGTTTCCCCGTAGACTATGTGGGTTTCTTCTGACATCCAATCAAGAATTGCAAGGTCATGCTCAACTGTCATGACTATCTTCGACTTCGCCAGCTTCTGTACAATACCAGCAACACGAAGCCGCTCCCATACGTCAAGGTAGGACGACATCTCATCGAACAGGTAAATATCTGCTTCTTTGAGCAGGACAGACCCGATGGCAAGTTTCTGGAGTTCACCACCGGAGCACACAGATACATCCTTATTCAATGCACCTTCTAACCCAAGGGATGATACCACCTCATCAAGGTTGCCGTTCTGATTCCCTGACTTCAATAAATCACCTATCGTGCCCCTTGCAACTTTTGGAATGAGGTCCACATTTTGATCCTTTAGAACTGCCTTATATTTCCCGTCATAGAGATTCCTGAAATAATCGCCCATCTGGCTTCCCGCAAAATGCTTTACCACTAGTTCCCGATCGTTCTTTTTCTCATAATTGCCAAAGTTCGGAATAATTATGCCGGAAAGGATCCGCATCGTGGTGCTCTTCCCCAGGCCGTTCTGCCCAATAATGGAAGTAACTTTTCCCATTGATACCGAGGGGAGTCCGTAAAGCCGGAAAGAGTTCAGGGAGTATTGATGGACCACCTCTTTCTGATATTCATCCGGGACAGTGACAATCCTTATGGCACCGAATGGGCATCTTCTAACACATATGCCGCATCCAATGCAGAGCGGCTCGTTTATAACAGCCTGGCTGTCAGGCTCAGGGAAATCTATTGCCATTATGCCGCTCCTTACTGGAGGGCAGTAAAACTGGCACTCGTGGTTGCATCGCTTCGGGTGACATCTCTCCTTGTCAAGAACAGCTATATGCAACTTCATTACCCCGAAAATTAATTTGGCTTCCAGTATTCGTCGGGGATCTCTTCATATATCTGATAGGACTCGTCCTTTTCCAGCTTTGTCTCAACAGATTTCATGGTGCTTAGTTGAATAATTCTTGGAATATTAAGAATCCAGTAATGTATTCTCCATTCCCTGCCGTCATAAAGGGTTGTTTCTTCTCTTTCAGTTTGAAGCACACCGATATCTTCCATGGTGTAGAAAGCGTCCCTGTCTTCAGGTTCAAGCATGTTGTCTATGACTCTGTCATTATACCCAAAAAAATTTATCAAGTGTTCAGCAGCTTCCATTGCTTCTTCAGGGCTCATGCTCCTATTTTGCAAACTCAACCCTTTGCTTATGGCAATAGAAAGTTCCTTGATGTTTGTGTAGTTTCTGTGATCCGGCAACTTAATGCCACCGGAGCTTTCATCACTGTTCATAATCCCATCTGCTGTAATTGTAAACAGAATATCTTAATCGTAGAGAGATTAATAAGTTTAACGCAGTCATTAGAATAAGAGATATTTGTCAACAAAATCCAGATAATTTGAACAATTTTTAATATAATTGAATAAGACACGAGGTCAGAATCACAGAACATGGATGCTAATTCATTTGCAGGGAATTATACGACCTCCTCCTTGATCGGTAGATAAGCCTTAAGTTTTTCCAATGAAAAGAGTGATGAAGCTGGGCATTTTCCAAAATAATATGTGTAAACCCCGGCAGACACATTATGGAAGGGATCAGGTTTAAAAAATGGATAACATAGCCTAGCACACATGGAGTTTGTCATATTTCCAGCCAGGCCGGGACTTATTGATGGCCAATTTACCGGCCGCAAGGATGATGTATTCGAGGTTGTCTCAGAATCACAGATTGATATTCCCGGAGCAGAATTCGAAAAGATAGTTGTTGGCTCTCTGACTAGGTTCCATTACATTCTGGACAGGAAAGCCGTGAGTGCGATCCTGGAAATCGATCGGTACAGCCTTGAACGAAGGTTGTTCCGGGGAGTAATTGATGCTCAGAAACGCACTACAATTCCATCCATAATGGCTGTGATAAACGCTACGCCGGACTCATTCTATGCAGGTTCAAGGGTTAATGCGAACCATAGGCTTGTTGATACCATTCTGGATTTAAAACCAGACATTATTGATATAGGCGGCGAGAGCACCAGGCCAGGAAGCATGGCGATCGATCCTGATACCGAACAGAAGAGGCTGAAACCAGTAATCGATTATGTTTCACAGGTTTCTGACATACCTATTTCCCTAGATTCTAGAAACTGGAGAACGGTGCAGGAATTTCTGGAACAGATATCTTACATAAACGACATAAGCGGTTTTACAGACGAAAAGATGATTCATCTGGCATCACAGGCCGAT
>JAVZLI010000043.1:0-7628 GCA_038883835.1 Thermoplasmataceae archaeon | reverse complement strand
AAAGATGTCTTTATTCTGAAAATGCCCAGGATGATCGATCGTGGGGCACTTCTTTCACGTTATAGCAGGACATCTTCGCTGGACATCAGGACCCTGTATGAAAAGGAATTTCTGAACAATGATCGAAGAGCTGAGGACTTTTACCGGCGCGTATTTCTGGAATACGGAGACGAATCTGTGTCTGAGCTGGTGACTGTGCAGCTTGGTATACAGAACGTTTCCAATGTGGCTTCGCAAGTGATTGAGGATTCGAGAATCGGACTATCATATCTCGAAAAATCATCAAGGTACGTATCATACTCAAGGAAGGTCAACGGTGAATACCTCTATGCGCATCCTGACCGGATTGGGCTTGACGGTCATCTTTCTAGTGAATATGTTGCATTATGTGATGATCTGTTTAACTTTTACACAGAATCACTCGATGGTGCTAGGAAATACTATGAAAAGAAACATCCAATTGAGTCAATAAATTTTTCAGATACAAATGATCAGAGATTTATCGAGGATCTGACACCTGAGGAACTGGAAGTTGCCCGGAAATCCTATGATTCAGCAGTGAGGGCAAGATCGCTGGATGATGCAAGATTCTTGCTTCCTGCATCCACACTTACGAATCTTGGCATCTCAGGGAATGGCAGATCATTCATTTATCTGATCCAAAGGCTGGAAGCTTATGGTTTGAGGGAAACAACCACCCTGGCAGATGATGTTTATAATGAACTAAAAAGTGAGTTGCCAGAGCTCATTGATGCCGCCAGGAACCATCATGGGTTGGAACGGACAAAATACCTGTCTGAACTACAGAACCTCTACCTTCACAAGGAGTTTATGCCTGAGATTTCGAAGTTGGTTGACCTTGTTGATTACGATGAGGAGAAGGTTGCTTTGGCGAGAAGTGCAGGACGTGTAAACATTTACTTTGGGGACGGAACTAGCCAGCCTGGGGGCGATCGCAACCGAAATGATGATCGTGTGGCAGAAACCCTTCTAAATCTTGTTAACCTCAGAAAGAACCGCCGGGACAGGATACCCAGATTTTTTGAGAACGTTAATTACACATTCATCATTAACACAAATTTTGGGGCTTTCCGCGATTTCCATAGGCATAGGTTCTTTTCTATCCTTAGGGGGTTGCTTACCTGCTCCGGGATATACGACACTCCGGAATACTTCTCGTCAGATGAGGGCATCCTAACAGAGTTTAACAAACTGATGGAAAGGTCAAGGCAGCTGTATTTTAAGATAAGAGATAGCAAGGGCAAACTCATTTCCCAATATGTCGTTCCGTTCGCCTACAGATACCCCGTAATCGCATCATCGAACCTACGGGAAATCACACACTTTATTGAATTGAGATCAACGCCACAGGCCCATTTTGATATGAGGCGCATCTCGATGGCGATGCTCGAAGAGATTGAGCGTGTGCACCCATTGCTTGCAAGGGTTGTTAAATACGCTGATCGCAACGAGTATGCCTTGGGCCGCCTGAGGTCTGAGCAAAGGAAAGAAAAGAAAATGCAAAGCCTCGGAGAGAAAAAAGGCCACTTAGCATAGATCAGGTGGAACTATAAGGAATTTCCACTGAAAATTATGTTATAGGTTGCCCCGTCGATTCAAAACGTTTATATTGAAGAACATATTTATCTGCCAAACTGAGGTGAAATAGAATGTTATCCGGTCAAATGCCTATACTGGTTCTGAAAGAAGGAACTCAGAGAGAACAGGGAAAGAACGCGCAAAAGAACAACATAGAGGCTGCCAAAACCATAGCAGATGCAATTAGAACCACACTTGGTCCTAAGGGTATGGACAAAATGCTGGTGGACTCTATTGGTGACATTATAATATCCAACGATGGTGCAACAATTCTCAAGGAAATGGATGTCGATCATCCAACCGCAAAGATGATCGTTGAGGTTGCCAAGTCACAGGACACTGCTGTCGGCGATGGTACGACCACAGCCGTCATACTGGCCGGGGAACTTCTTAAGCAGGCTGAAGCGCTTCTTGATCAGGGCGTTCACTCAACCGTAATAACAAACGGTTACAGGCTCGCTGTAAATGAAACAAAGAAGATACTGGAGAAGATAGCTCTTGACGCACGGGACAACGAGACATTAAAGAAGATTGCAACCACTGCACTTTCTGGGAAAAATACAAGCCTAGCTTCAGATTTTCTGGCAGACCTAGTTGTGCAGGCTGTTAATGCCGTTGCCGAGGAAAGGAACGGGAAAATTATTGTTGACACAGCTAACATAAAGGTAGACAAGAAAAACGGGGGCAGCGTAAGCGATACACAGTTCATTAATGGGATCGTTATCGACAAGGAGAAGGTTCACCCCAAGATGAATTCTGTGGTTAAGGACGCTAAGATAGCTCTCATTGACTCAGCCCTGGAAATAAAGAAAACAGAGATCGAAGCCAAGGTGCAGATTACAGATCCATCCAAGATACAGGATTTCCTCTCACAGGAATCCGATACGTTCCGCAGCATGGTCGACAAGATCAAAAAGAGTGGAGCAAACGTAGTTTTCTGCCAGAAAGGCATTGATGATTTGGCCCAGCACTACCTTGCCAAAGAAGGCATATATGCTGTCAGAAGGGTAAAGAAGAGCGACATGGAGAAGCTTGCTAAGGCAACTGGTGCAAAGATCGTGACCAATCTGGATGATCTCAATGCAGATTCCCTGGGCAAGGCAGAGAGGGTGGAAGAGAAGAAGATCAGCGATGACAGAATGACCTTCGTGACCGGCTGTGCTAACCCTAAGGCTGTAAGTATACTCATAAGAGGCGGCACTGACCACGTGGTCTCAGAGATTGAAAGGTCACTGAACGACGCAATAAGAGTTGTCGGCATCACCAAGGAGGACGGAAAATACCTGCCTGGCGGTGGTGCAATTGAGGCAGAACTTGCAATGAAGATCAGGAACTTCGCCACTACAGTAGGTGGGAGGGAACAACTGGCAATTGAGGCATTTGCAAAGGCGTTGGAGATAATACCCAGGACACTTGCTGAGAATGCAGGAATGGATCCAATAAACACACTCATACAGCTGAAGGCTGAGCATGACAAGGGCCACTTCGGGTTTGGCATTGACTTCCAGGAGAACAAGGTGGGCGACATGATAAAGGCAGGAGTCTATGATCCTCTGAGGGTCAAAAAACACGCCCTGGAAAGCGCCGTAGAGGTCTCAACAATGATACTAAGGATCGACGATGTTATTGCCAGCAAGAAATCGTCCCCGTCTGAGAGTCCTGGTCAGGGTGGGCCTCAGGGTGGAATGGGCGGCATGGGCGGAATGCCACCCTACTAAAATCCCTGATCCAATTTTTTATTGATCCCCAATCAACTTTAATATTATTCTACGATTACACGTAGGTGAGTTTTTGAACCTTTACGAATACATGGGCAAAGAGATCTTCAGGAAGTACGGTATCCCGGTTCCAGAGGGTTACGTCGTGGGAAGCGCATCTGAAGTCAGGGAGTACAGGAAACCGGTTGTTGTTAAGTCACAGATACTTCTTGGGGGTAGGGGCAAATCTGGCGGAATAAAATTTGCAAAATCCCAGGAAGAACTTAATTCTGGGGTTTCTGAACTTATTGGTTCTAAAATAAGGGGTCTCACTGTTACCCGAGTGCTTGTGGAAGAGATGCTGGCTATTGATCACGAATATTACGTGAGCATCACTCTGAACAGATCAGACAGATCTCCGATGTTGATTGCCAGCGCTTCTGGTGGAGTAGAAATTGAGTCTGTCCCCCCATCGGAGATTTTTACCAGGCGAATTGACCCTCTGCTCGGCTATTCAGATTACATCGGAAGGGAGGCGTCAAAATTCATGGCGCTGGCCCCTGACATTTCATCACAATTCAAAAGCATTCTTGCCTCCCTCTACAGAATCTTTCAGGAAGAGGACTGTGAACTCGTCGAAATAAATCCGCTCGTCCTTACGAAGGAAAGGAAGCTGGTTGCCGCCGATGCAAAGATTGTAATAGATAGTGATTCGCTCTTCAGGCACAAAGACATAAATATAACCGACCCGGAGAAAACCCCACTTGAGCTTGAGGCTCAGGCAAAGGGTTACTCATTCATAGAGCTTGATGGACAGATCGGCGTTATTGCCAATGGGGCCGGACTAACAATGGCAACCCTTGATGCCCTAACTCTTCACAAGGGAAAACCCAGAAACTTCCTTGATTTGGGCGGAACAGACAGTGTCGATATAGTAACGAATGCATTCGACCTAGTGCTCAAGGCGAATCCTAAGGCAATCCTAGTCAACATATTCGGCGGAGTGACAAAGGCAGATACAGTTGCAAAGGGCATAGTTGAGGCGAAGAAAAAATACAATATAACAAAACCACTAGTTGTGAGGTTAAGCGGAGTAAATGAGGACGAAGGGCGATCGATTTTGAAGCAAAATGGTGTAGAATCATACCCAACTATGATGGAAGCGGTTGAGAGAGTTGTCAAATTGGCAGGTGGTCAGCAATGAGTGTATTAGTAGACAGTTCTACAAGAGTAATCGTGCAGGGAATAACCGGTCATCAGGGATCGTTCCATGCAGGCCAGATGATAAAGTTTGGCACAAAGGTCGTTGCAGGTGTATCTCCAGGGAAAGGAGGCAGCAAATTCCAGGACAGTGTCCCTATTGTTGACAGTGTGGCAGATGCCATGAGCCTGAATCCCAATGCTACAATGATTTCCGTTCCTGCCCCATTTGTCAGGGATGCTGCATTTGAAGCCATAGACCAGAGGATAAAGCTTGTCTATATTCTAACTGAACATGTACCTTTCCACGATTCCATGGAAATAGTTCACGAAGCTATGGCAAGGGGAATCACTGTGCTCGGCCCCAACGGCCCAGGTATTACAGCGCCTTTTACTTGCAAGATAGGAATAATGCCAAACCAGATCTTCAAGGAGGGAGACGTCGCAGTGGCATCAAGGAGCGGAACCCTTACCTATGAAATTGTTGAATCCATCACAAGAGCAGGGATGGGCGAAAGCACCGTAATAGGCTTGGGCGGAGACCCTGTTGTCGGTCTCACCTTCATAGACGTCCTCAAGCTCTTTGAGGCTGACCCTAAGACAAAGAGAATCGTTCTTGTGGGTGAGATTGGCGGCAACAACGAGGAACTCGCAGCAAAATACATAAAGGAACACGTTAGCAAGAAGGTTGTTGCTTATATTACCGGAAGGAGTGCTCCGCCTGGGAAAAGAATGGGCCATGCAGGTGCCATCATAGAAAAGGGGATTGGAACAGCGGATTCCAAGATAAGGGCCTTCAATGATGCCGGAGTGAAAGTGGCCGAGTATCCACAGGATGTTCCTAAACTCCTGAGGTGAAACATGAAAAGAGACATAGTGTCAGTACTTGACATGCGGGATGATTTTGAAGACATTATTGAAAGATCTATAAAATTCAAGAGATCGAGATACTCCGAATCGGATTCTCTCAGGAATAGAGTACTTGGCATGATCTTCGAGAAACCAAGCACACGCACACGCGTTTCCCTAGAGACTGCAATTGTACAATTGGGTGGACATGGTGTTTATCTAAATCCACATGACATGCAGCTGGGCAGAGGCGAAACCATAGAGGATACTGCGAAAGTTCTGTCGGGAATGTTGGACGCCATATCATACCGGGCATTTCATCATTCTGATGTTCTTGCCCTTGCCAGAAACTCGACTATTCCAGTCATAAATGCACTGGATGACCTGGAGCACCCTGTACAGATGCTGGCTGATTTTATGACTATCTACGAGGCGTTTGGCCGGCTGGATGGGCTGAAGATAGCCTATGTTGGCGATGGGAACAATGTTGCCAACTCACTAATGCTGGCGTCTGCCATTGTTGGTTCTGACTTTAGCATCGGCTGCCCCAAGGGGTACGAACCCAACGCAGACCTAACGAAGAAGGCAGAGGAAATTTCCAGGGAAAATGGTACTCATATAGACATTTCAACTGACCCAAGAGACGCTGTTTCAGGAGCGAACGTCATTTACACCGACGTCTGGGTATCAATGGGTGAGGAAAAGGAAAGGGAGCAGCGGGAGAAGCTCTTCAGGCCGTATCAGGTGAATGCCGATCTTGCAGATAACGCAGATAGGAATTTCATTTTCCTTCATTGCCTTCCTGCACACAGGGGCCTCGAGGTTTCAGCCGAAGTAATCGATGGCGTCCACAGCAGAGTTTTTCAGGAAGCTGAGAATAGGCTGCACACTTCAAAGGGCCTTCTTTGGACATTGCTTCACTGAGTTTGCCATCAACAAGGCCGAAACAACAACATTTTTTTCTGGCATAGTAAACGTCATCAAGGTAAAAGTTTAAGATATAATCTGATATCAGATCCTAATGTCCTCTAGCAGGAGGAGCGATCGGCCATCTTCAAATCTCAATAAATTTATTGAACAGAGAAGAAGAGACAGCAACCTTGGAGAGCTTCCGGGGGTGCTCGTTCCGGTATGGCAGATAAAAATAAGGGAAAGATTTGGCATTTCAGTGGACCGAGAGATTGCCGAGTACATAGTGCTAGCAGCCCATGAGAGAGGCACATGGCGCAGGCAGAGGGCAGTGCGAAAGATAGAGAAAATATTCCAGCTTAGGGGCGAGACTCCAGAAGAATCCAGGAGAAAGGCGAAACAGGTTGTAGACCTTGCTGTAGGCAGCAATGAACAGTAGATGTCCTTAAGATCTTCTAAAGAACTTGAGTTGAAGCTCGAGAAATTGCATAAACCACTCGGCTACAAGGATTATTTTGAACAGTATCCAACCGATTCTGGAACTGCATCCAAGATACTTACCATGGCTTACCTGCGAGGAGATGTGAAGGATCGCATAGTGGCTGACCTTGGAGCAGGCACAGGCACTTTTGCATACGGAGCAGCTCTAATGGGTGCCAGGATCGTATATGCTGTTGAGAAGGATCGTGATCTTCTTCCGGTTCTTCAAAAGAATCTTAATGGTTTGCCTGCAAGAATTATAGTTGGCGAAGTCTCATCTTTTTCTGAAGCCGTTGATACGGTGTTCATGAATGCCCCCTTCGGTTCGGTAAAGCCACATGCGGATATTCCGTTTCTCAATGCAGCTCTCGCTGTTGCGAACGTTGTATATTCTATACACAATATCAGATCCAGGAATTTCATCATGGAATATTATGGCAGGCATGGAGAAATTTTCCTTACGGAACAGATCCAGCTGGCAATCCCGCATCTGTTCCCCCATCATGAAAAGAAGGTGTATTACATACCATCCATACTCGTGGGAGTTAGAGTCAAGAGGCACCGGGACTATGGCATCCGACTTGCATGACAAACTGAGCTTCTGGCTATGCTCGCAGCTGAACCAGTCTGGCAAATAATATATAATCAGTTCGCCTCACGAAGTACCGTGGCCGGGGTGGGGTAGTGGCTATCCTTGGGGACTGTGGATCCCCGGACCCGGGTTCAATTCCCGGTCCCGGCCTCATTCATGGTTCTTGATTGTTGGCTGATTTCCCTATATGAAGGGTCTGTGTGACTGATAACAGAAACCTGTATTTCCTATGCGCCTTCTAATCAGACACTGTAAATTTCGGTTTTTTCCAGCCGATACTTTCCAGGCGGATTTTCGCCATA
>JAVZLI010000042.1:0-7636 GCA_038883835.1 Thermoplasmataceae archaeon | reverse complement strand
CTGGTCAGATGGCAGCAATGCGTCTCTTTGATCTAATTACTGCAGTTGCTCTTGGGAATAAATACACTGAAGACAGCGGATTATTATCAAAGGAAATCCATTAGGGTTCATTTTCGTAGTATTAACTGCGAACATGCAAAGCATTAACGATCACACAAATCTTCGCGTGCACTTCACTCAGGGAAGCAATGGCCTCTATCTTGAAAATGACACGCTTCATAACATTTAACACAGAAACCGAACTGCTCCCCTCTAGGGATAACTGGCCATTAAAAGCAATCATAAGCTTTCTGTTTCTCAAGGCAGGGAGTTTTACAGGTTCCCTCAATTTGCCGTAATTCTATAAATTTATTAACTGGGCTCGTATATCGTTCTGGTACCGTTTCATGTCAGTGGTTTTTTATAAATTAGAAGGAGATGATACTTTGTCTTTCAGCAATGTCAAGGAAACTATGAGGTGGTGAAATCTGTTCGTCGTTCTAGAGGATGAGTATATTGTTAGGGTTCCTCCGGAGATGTTGGGGGGAAATTATGATGATGCAGTTTTAAATGTGACCAAGTTGTCTCTTGAAGGGAAACTAGTGGATTTTAAGGATTCCAAAGATACAAGTAAAATTTTGGGTAAATGCTATGTTGTCTCTGTCACCGAGGTGAACCAGGTAGGGGACGGCGTCATAGTTCATGGTGATGGCGCCGTATATCAGACCGTTCGTTTCAAGGCTCTTACATTCTATCCCGAACTTCAGGAAATAGTTGAGGGCACTGTCGTTTCGGTTAAGGAATTTGGCGCTTTTGTGAAGTTTGGGCCCTTTGAGGGTCTGCTCCATAAGGGGCAAATAATGGATGACCGAATAGACGCTGACCTGAGCAATCAGAGATTTGTTGGCAAAGACACAAAGCGTGACCTTAAGGTTGGAGACAAGGTAAGGGTTAAGATTGTGCACCTTAATCTCAAGTCATCATCGGTAGAGGACAGCACCATTGGCTTCACAATGAAGCAGATGGGGCTGGGAAAGCTGCAGTGGCTCGAGAAGAAAGTGGCAAACTGAAGTGATCTCATGAAGCAAGTATACAGGGCATGTAAGAAATGCAAGCTGTTGACAACCGAGAAGAACTGCCCGATCCATGGTGAAGAACGGACAACGACAGAATGGTTCGGCTTCACAATAATAACTGAGCCGAGCATATCCAGCATTGCCAAGAAGGCTGGCATAACGAGCCGCGGCTTTTATGCAATTAAGGTCAGGCAGTGAGTTCAGGCTCTCAGAGGAGTTGAGGGCGAGGGTTGGAAAGTTTTCCCACATATTATGCGACGTTAGCCATATTCGCAAAACTGGAAAGAGAATAATCGTTGTGGGCGATTATTCCACCAAATTTCTTCATGATCACGGCGTAGATGTGTTCATGGAGGTCGTTGATCTAAAGACAAAGCGGGAGCCCATCTCTACATACAAGCACATTCCTGGGTCTGTTAAGGTGAAAAACCCTCCTGGTGTGTTGTCACATGATCTATTTCTTGCTGTGAAGAAAATGATTACAACAGGCGGGAGGATCGAGATTGATGGAGAGGAGGATCTTGCAGTTATACCAATAATTTTTTATTCAGACCTCAATACAGTTGTGGTCTATGGCGTGCCCGATGTCGGAATGGCGTGCATCGAGGTGGACGCT
Source organism: Thermoplasmataceae archaeon (assembly GCA_038883835.1). Classification (GTDB taxonomy): domain Archaea; phylum Thermoplasmatota; class Thermoplasmata; order Thermoplasmatales; family Thermoplasmataceae; genus UBA447. The sequence goes on along the minus strand of JAVZLI010000042.1, from coordinate 5,965 downwards.
GCGATCAAAGATCTGGTTAATGGAATAATCACGGAGCTTGAAGAAAATGGTTGAACTCAAAATAACAACACAAAGGGATAATGTCCTGCTTCATCGCAAGGAAATAGAGTACGAAATCCACTTTACTGGTGAAGCTACACCTTCGCGAATGAAGATCAAGGAACTTATTTCAAAGAACCTTGGGGCAAACTCAGAGCTTGTAATAGTGGATAAAAATCTTCAGCATGCTGGAGCTTCAAAGGTGAAGGGGTACTCAAAGATATACAAGGACAAAGAAAGCGCATTGCTTTATGAGCCGGACTATGAATTGATCAGGAACGGCCTTAAGAATAAGGAAGAGGGTGCCAAGTGATAAAACGAGAACTTTACAAAATCGAGAACAATAAACTTGTGAGGGAGAGAAGATTCTGCCCAAGATGCGGTCCGGGTGTTTTCCTGGCTGAGCACAGCGACAGATACTCCTGCGGAAGGTGTGGTTACACTGAGATACGCAAGGAGCCAAAGGCTCCCCAGAAAACTGAGGCAAAGGGAAAACAGAAGAAATAATTTTTACAGGCTGGATATCAGCCTGGTTGTCTCTCCACAGACCTTTTCTATATCTTTGTATTTCACGCGGATTGTTTCCTTAAGATTTTCAGGAACATTCTGAACCCCAAGTACGCCCAGAAGATGTGTTAATTCAACGTCCAGGACTATTGCAAGTGCCCTAAGGCTTTCATGTTTCTCAGGTGGAAGAGACTTTCTCCTGTCTGAAATGAAACAGTCAAAGTGCACCGCCCCAGATTTTGTAAAAGTAAATTTCTCTCCGGTCATAACTTTTCCCTTGCATATGTAGCAGTTGAACTCCGCCATGTCCAACAAATATCGAGGTTCAATAAAACACTTCGCTCCCGTGTTGAAGACAAACTTTTATTGCAAAGCCTGAGAAACAATTTAATAGCTTCAACCTATGTTTTTGCATTAATGAGGTCAGGTACTGCAATTCTGCCGCTTCATTTTGGGCATCCGCCTGAGTATCTTTACAGGAGAATGATTGTGCTGGGGGGCACGATTTCAGATTTGATACTTGAGAAATTTGGTTCTGATGAATTCCTGAGCAAACTGGCGGACCCATTCTGGTTCCACTCACTGTCGCTTGCCATAGGATTCGACTGGAATTCAAGCGGCACAACAACCACGACCCTTACTGCATTGAAGGAATATTTCTCCAAGAAGGCTGATTCAATCCGAATACTAGGCGGAAAGGGGCAGACCATGTCTGAGATCGGCCCAGAGCTTAATGCCGCTGTGGCTGAAGGCTTCATTCCGGAGAGAACTGCAGCTGAAATCAGGGGAAAGGCCAAGGCAATTGCGAGGGTTGATGAAAACCTGCTCCAGGATGGTTACAATCTGTACATGCAGTTCATAGTTATCCATGACTCTGGAAAATGGACTATCATACAGCAGGGCCTGAACAGTGATCAGAGGATGGCCAGGCGCTACCACTGGAATCACAGGACAAGCGGTAATCTCATAGACGATGGCAGGAACGGGATATCGGCCTTTTCTGTCCAAGAGGCTGTGCTTGACCTCTCCACTGCTGTGAGTTCGAAGAACAGGGAAGCCATCGTGGCGGTCTCCAAGGAAAGGCCTGAACGCTTGAAACAGTATTCCCGTGTTTCATCGCTGCGCCTCAACGGGCAGACCTCTCTTGATGGCACGGCTTACTGGGGAAAGGTGCTCAACATGGATTACAGGATCAATTGGAACACATTGCGGGAATTGTATGAATATGATCCTTCAAATTTCATTGACGTGATGAATTTCAAGGGAATTGGGAAATCAACACTGAGAGCCCTGTCATACCTGGCTGAGGTTATTTATGGAGACCCGCCGTCATTCCGCGATCCCGTAAAGTTCTCATTTGCTGTAGGCGGCAAGGATGGGGTCCCAAAACCAATCAATAGGTTTGATTACGACAGGGCAATTGAATTTTACAGCGAAGCACTTTCCGGGTCTCCGGAACGAAAGAAAGTCCTTGACAATATCATTAGAAGCCTCGCAAGGTACAGCAGCAATGCTACATCAAGCCGCACATGACGATAAGCGGCGCCACAAGCGTACATTTGCAATCCGAAGCTGATGCTTCTGTGGCAAGCGTTTCGCATAACCTGAACTTAAAATTTGACCATTTTGTTGTCATAACAGTTATATATTGCATATTCTTAGTGTAGGGATTATACAGAATGAAGCAGGGTCTCGTAAGTACATTTAATGTTGGGGATTATTTCCCTTTCCTGCATCCCCTGATACAGAAGTGGTTCAACAGCAAATACTCTGATCTCACTGAACCACAAAAGAAGGCAATACCAATCATTCACAACAGGCAGAACGTACTGGTTTCAAGCCCGACAGGCACTGGAAAGACCCTGACAGGGTTCCTTTCAGTAATAAATGAGCTTTTCAGCCTCGCAAGGGGAGGGAAGCTTGAGGATAAGATTTATTGCTTGTACATAAGCCCGCTAAAGGCCCTTGCAAATGATATTAACAAGAACCTGAATGAACCCCTTACTGAGATTTCACAGCTAGCTGAAAAGGAAGGTATACCAATACCTGAGATACGTGCTGCTGTAAGGTCAGGAGATACCCCACAGAACGAGAGGCAGAAGATGCTGAGAAAGCCTCCCCACATACTCATCACCACACCTGAATCCTTCTCTCTTGCACTTTCTGCGCCAAAGTTCAGGGAAAAGTTCAGGGACCTAAGGTACGTTATAGTAGATGAAATCCACGAAATTTCTTCCACAAAGCGTGGCTCCCTTCTCTCAGTGAACCTTGAACGCCTTGCCGCAGTGAATCCCGATTTTGTTAGGGTAGGGTTATCTGCTACACAGGCGCCCATCAATGTTATTGCGACATATCTGTGCGGGTATGACGGAGAGAAGCCCAGAAAATTTGAGATTGTTGACGTTGATACCAAAAAATTCCTGGATCTGAAGACCATTACTCCTGTCAAGGACCTTACCAAGACCAGTTTTGAGGTTGCGAACGACAAGATGTATGATCTCCTTGCTGACCTCATCGCCCAGCACAAAACAACCCTTGTTTTCACAAACACGAGGAGCGGCACTGAGCATGTCGCCCTCAGGCTCAAGGCGAAGGGGATTGAGGGTATTGAAGCACACCACTCATCCATGGGAAAAGAAACCAGAATAGAGGTTGAGAACAAGCTGAAACGCGGTGAGCTCAAATGTGTTATAACCTCAACCTCGCTGGAGCTTGGCATTGATATCGGGTACATCGACCTTGTCGTTCAGATCGGCAGCCCAAAATCTGTTTCTAAAGGATTGCAGCGCATAGGCAGGTCTGGCCATGGCGTGAATGAGCTGTCCAAGGGCAGATTTCTAGTGTTCGAGCTTGATGATCTCATGGAGTGCGCTGTCCTGACAAAGGCTGCCTATGATCGGGAAATAGACCGTGTTGTCATACCAAAGAACTCTCTCGATGTCCTGTCGCAGGTAATTGTTGGAATGTCCCTTGAAAAGGTCTGGAATGATCGTGAAGCCTACGATCTCATCAGGAGATCATATTCATTCCATGACCTTCCATGGGAAGATTTCCAGGAAACTCTCAGGTACCTTTCCGGCAAGATGGAGAGCAATTCCATATATTCCAAGATATGGTACGATGAGACAGACGGAAATTTTGGAAAGAAGAGAAGCACCAGGATGATCTATTTCATGAACGTCGGCACCATACCGGAAGAAGCCGATTACAATGTGATAAGCGACAGGGGCAAACACCTTGGGCAGCTGAGTGACAAGTTTGTTGAGCGCCTGAAGCAGGGGGATGTATTCGTTCTAGGTGCCAGGACCTATATGTTCCTCAAAACTGTGAACAACAGGGTGTATGTAAAGGATGCGACCGGCATGCGCCCCACTGTCCCCTCATGGACTGGCGAGATGCTGCCCAGAAGTTATGATCTTGGTGTTTTAATAGGAAAATTCAGAAAGGAGGCTGTCTCCAGGCTGGAGAGGGGTGAAGACATCAGGGCATGGCTTATGAACGATTACCGCCTGGATGACTTTGGGGCCACAAGCCTGCAATCTTACATAGAAACGCAGCGGTCATTTGGAATCCCCAGTGAAGATTTCCTCTATGTTGAAGGGTATGAGGACCCGAGCGGGCTTTACAGCATAATATTCCACATTCCTCTGGGGAGGAGGGTTAATGATGCCATATCAAGGGCATATGGGCAGGTAATAGCCAACAGGTACGATGTAAACACCAGGATCACTGTCACCGATGACGGCTTTATCATAGGAACCCAGAAAAAGATACCCATCGAGGAAGCAATACACCTTCTCAAACCAGAGGGGTTCCAGGAGGCTGTCAGGAAATCTCTCATAAACACCGAGATATTCAAACAGAGATTCAGGCATTGTGCCGCAAGGTCCCTCATGGTTCTCAGGAAGTACAAGGGATATGACATCTCCGTTGTAAGGCAGCAGCTGAGGAGCGACAAGCTGCTTAGGGTTCTTGAGGAGATGGGAAACTTTCCAGTCATTAAGGAAACTTATCATGAAATAATGACCGACATGATGGACGTGCCGCGGGCAATTCAGTATTGCAGGGACGTTATAGCTGCCGGGAGATACAAAGTTAGGAACTATTCAAAGGAAACAAGCCCGTTCTCATACGGCATGATACTTGCCGGTGTATCCGACATGGTGCTGATGGAAGACCGCTCCAAACTACTCAGGGAACTCCAGGGAAAGATACTGGATAAGGTCTACGGTGCAGGCGAGATACGTTTCCTGATACAGGACCAAAAGGTTGTTGATGACTATTTCAAGCTAAAGGTGCCCAGGATAGCCAACAGGGAAACTTATATTGCGTTTGTCAGGCATTTTCCATTCGTAGATGTAGTCAGAAACCGTTTCAATTCTCCATTTCCCTATGCCGATGTTGGCGTTTCTGACATCACTGAAGAACTCATTGGGGATGGCACAATAGTATCCGTCTATGTGAGAGGATCATACTGGTGCCACAGGGACGATTATGATGATGTGAGGGCTGTCTTCAGGACCAGATCGCCTGTACCTCAGGAGTACACGAATCATCTGCCTGAGATAGATGGGCTCACTGCACATGAAATAAGGAGAGCCCTTTCCATGGATGAGAACGAAGCCAGGGACATGCTGACAGCACTTGAGAGCGCCTACCTTATAAGGAGAAGGTTGACTGACGGAATCCCGGTGTATATAAGGAATGACATCCCTGATAAGGAGACGGATCCAGCTGAAGCGTTGAGGAGGCTGGTGCTAAAAACCATATCATCCTTTGGCCCTCTCACCTTCGATGAGATTTTACTTAAACTTCCAGTGAAAAGCGGAGAACTGGAGCATGTTCTAAATGGCCTTGTTGAACAGGGAACCATCGTGCACGATTACATAACGCCTGTGTTTGCGAAGCAATACATCCTGAAGGCGGATTTGGATTCTATTCTTGGGGGATCCAAGAAGCTAAGCCTCGATCAGAGGATCATAACGTTCTCGGCACCAGTGAAGGATGTGGGAGAATATTTTGAGAAATACGGCTATCTCTACAGCCTGGAGAATCTGCTTGCTCGTGGCGTAAGAATCAACGAGGCAGTTCTAGACGAGATGGTGGAGTCTGGCTCAGTACTGCGTGGCAGATTCATAAAACACAGGCTGTCATATGTGTCAAAATGGCTAGCACTGTCCCTCAGGGCCCTTAGGTCAGACACGATCACAGAAGAGGAGAACAGCATTCTCGATCTTATCAGGAAAGGAGTTTCTACTGAAAATGATCTCATAAAAGAGAGCGGCCTTGATAAGCGTGTGGTACGGAACGCCATAAGGTCTCTGGAATTCCATATCCTGATTTCAAGGGCACCTGACGAACATTTCAGGATCGTTACTACGGACAGCGAGATGGGCAAACTAGAGGCAATCTCGCTTCT
>JAVZLI010000041.1:0-7675 GCA_038883835.1 Thermoplasmataceae archaeon | reverse complement strand
TTTGATTCATGATAATATTATTTTTTCATATGATATTACTACTGGTCATACCATTGATTGGCATGGCAAATTTAAAGCCGATCAAGGGCAGCCATATAATGCATAAAAGCGTGATATGGAGTTTCATATGGGCTGAAATATCCGTGCACTTCAATGTCCTCGGCCTTGCCAAAGGCCATATAATAAAGGTGATCTGACGTCTGAAGAAGTCTCCATGTGTTCTGTTTTTCCGTATTCTTAAGAGATTTCATCCTCTCAAAGGATTCGATCTGCATGCTGTTTCCAAGCCATGCTGATAGATCGCGTGAGGTATCGGCCCATGATGTATAGAAGGGCACAGAGATTGTGCCGTGGGTCTCAAGGCGTGATACTAGATCTGAGATCCTTGCCATCTGGATATTCTGCCTTGAGAACTCTCTGGGCAGGTGCTTCAGAAATTCAAATATTCCTGTCTCTGGCCACTGGTGCTCGCCGAACGTTTCGTAGTCCATGAAAAGGTTTACAACATCTCCCGGTGAGGAGGCAACCCAACCGGCATATTTTGGCGCAGTCAGTGGGAATCCAGGCCAGCCATGGTTTGAGAACCTAAAGGAAATATCATCGCTGAGTCTGTAGTTTCGCAGCAGCAAGTTGAGCCCCGACTCTGAGCGAAAAACCCAGTTTGGGTCCTTCCCGTTAAGAAGATCATCACGCCCTTCAGCCAAAATGGATTCAAATCCCATTTTCGCCACTTCATGCGCTATTTTGTCGCTGTAGATTAGCTCCGTATTCCGGAATGCCTTTGGAGAGACACCGAAGAGGTCTCTTATTTTCTTTCGAAGCATGTAGACCTGATACCGAAATTCGGCTGCATCCCATATGGAAGCGAGGCTGTGATAGTATGTTTCGCATATAATTTCGCCCAGGCCCGACCTGAAGTATTCGCCGAAGAGGTCAATTAGTTCAGGTCTGTATTTCTCAATCTGTTCAAGAAAAGTCCCAGACATGGAAATATTGCTGACGAACTGATTCTCAATCAGCAATTTAGTTGTGGGCATATAGCATTTGTCAGCTGCCCTTTCAAAGATCTTTCGGTTAAAATCCTCCCAGAAAATATCGCCGACATTAGGTTCAGTAAACCGAATCGGCTTGATCCTGAAAGGCTGGTGGATTTCAAAATAGAAATTCACATATTGCATACCTTTCTATACACCTCCAGTGTTTTCAGAGCAGCCTTTTCCCAGGTGAACTGAAAGGCTTCGGCCCTTCCTCGGCTTCCCATGGTCTCCCTTATTGACCGGAATCTCAGTATGGCCGCAACCTCATTTGCCATCATCTCCGTATCCCAGAATTCCGCGCGGAAGACGTTTTTTAGCGCTTCTCCAACCCCTGTGGACCGGCTGATGACGGTAGGAGTTCCACAGATGAGGGATTCAATGACAGTCATACCGAACGGCTCTGATACGGCTGGGAGAACAAATACGTCACTGTTGGAATAGTATTCCACAGATCTTTCAAAATCAACAAAGCCAAGAAAACTGACGTTATCTGAAATTTCAAGTTTACCAGCTAAATCCATGATGTTTCTAAGCTGGTCTCCATCTCCTCCGACAACAAAAGTCGCATCAGGGTATATGTCCAGGACCCTTTTTGCCATTTGCATGAAGAAAGTTGGCCCCTTTTGTGTTGTCACGCGGCCAAAATAAAGCACCTGCCCACTTCCACTATACTGTTTCTCCCTGAGTGAATAGGTGCTTGAGTCTACGCCATTATGAATTGCGGTTATCTTCCCTGGGTCTGTCCCATAATCCCTTATGATGCATGACTTTGTGTAGTTTGAAACAGATATTATGTGGTCGGCTGCATCTAGCCCTGATCTTTCTATTTCCATGATATCTCTCTGTGGGTTGAAATTGCCGGACCTATCCGTCTCTAGGCTATGAACAGTCATAACGAGTGGGATCCTATATCTCTTCTTTATTTCCATACCGCTCCTGAATGTGATCCAGTCATGACAGTGGACAAGGTCTACACCCGATGGGTCAAACTCCTTGACAACGTTCCTGTTGTACTCTTCCACAGCCTCTCTGAAATTCTCAAACTCAAGCCCATAGTGGGAAGCTCTACGCAATCTAGAGGATATCTTTACCCTTACTACATCGAAATTATAGGAACCATAGGCACCCTTGACATCAGGAACGTAGAGAACAACGCTTATTGAGGAGGCTAGCCTGCTGAAAAGGTTAATAGTGTGTACACCCAACCCTCCGGAGAAAGCTGGAGGCAGTTCCCATCCAATAACCGCAACCTTCATGAAAGATCCACCTGCCTCTTTATTCCTGCTATGTCTTCCCACCATGACCTCAGCAATTCTCCATAACTCCAAGCCTGTGCTAGGCAACCCCTTGGAGAGGACGGGTTAAGCCCATCGAATATTTCAGGTATGTACTGCATGTTGATCAGCGGAGAAAAAAGATCAAAAATATCCTTGGCAGATTTTCCTGACCTTCTTGATGCTGTAACATAAGGACCAACTAGCCAGGGCCATACTGTTCCATTGTGGTAGGCAGAATCACGCTCATCCCTATCACCCCAATAGAAGGGGTGGAAATTCTTATCTGTGGAGCTTAGTGTTCTGAGGCCATATGGGGTCAGCAATTCTTCGTCGATCCTTGCACTGTACCTTTGGAAATTTTCTGCACAGGGAAATGGAAGTGAAAAGCAGAAAATGAAGTTCGGCCTGAAGGAGGTGTCATCAGGAGCCGCAACGTCAAGAAAGTGGCCATTTTTGACAAAGGTAGAATAGAATAAATCGGAAAAAGAGGCAACCGTATCGTCGACCTTAACTTTCTGGTTGCAGCCTGTGGAAGAACACAGGAATTTGTATGCCATCAAAGCGTTGTACCAGAGAGCATTTACCTCAACTGGAAGCCCGATCCGAGGAGTGAAATATTTTCCATCATGTGCAGCATCCATCCAAGTCAAACCGGCTTTCTTGGTTCGTACAAACGGCCCGTCCAGGCAGAAAAGGTCGTTTCCAGTGAAATATGCATTTATTATATCCTCGATGGCGGGAATAAGCCTTTCAATTGAGGAATGGTCTGCTGTATACTCGTAATATTTCAGAATCGCATAGATGAACCACAGGCTTGAATCTACAGCTTCAAAATCATTTACATTTTCCATATTTTTCGGCAGAAGGCCATTCTTCAGATACGATCTATATTTTGACAAAATCACAAGCGCAACATCATGCATACCAGCCGTGAGTAGAATGCCTGGCAAGCTCACCATTGTGTCTCTTGTCCATGGCCCAAACCAGTGGTAGCCTGCTATCAAGTCATCCTTCATCATGAAGAGCCTTGAAGCCATTGCTACATTCTTCATTTTTTGCCTCACTTCTATGCCCGTAGGCATCCTGTCAGAAATAAGTAGCTCCATGTTATTATATTCTGCTTCGGTGGTTTCTGTGGAAAAGAAGATCCTGAGCGGCCCTTTGGGGTTTTCCGCAATGCCGGTACAGCAAGCAAAAAGATCCTCTGAAGAGTTTGTTCCCCTCTCGACTTCCTGGGGATACAAAAAATCGTAATACCATAAATCGGTAATGCTGAAATGAATGTCCCCATAGATTGACACATTCTTTCCGTCCTTTGAAACGATTATTTTTCCATCCTGCACCATTGCTTCAGGCCTTTTTTGACCACTATTCGTAACAGTATGAAAGCTCCGGAATGATACTAGGGGTGTGACCCTGATATCATCAGGTGCCCCATCGGGGAATTCATAGACTACTGCTAATGTATCATGGTAAGGATGGAGGAGAATCTTCTTCTTCATCGTCACATCTGCAAACCTGTAGGTAAATTCAGGAAATGGGTGAAGCTTGTAGTCCTTAAGATACCTATATCCATTGGGAAACACTGCCCTTGAATAAATATTAGAATCTGTGGAAAAGGATTCTCCATCAATATGTATCTCGTCCAGTACCTTGTTTACCATAATGTTGCATTGATAGGTGCTTTTTTCCCTCACGCAGAAGGTGCCGTGGTAGGTTCGGGTGTTTGCAAACGATAATGTTGATGACGAGAAACTGCCGTTGTTGTTCGAGATTATCCACTCTTGCAACAGATTATCCGGTATAACAGAAATATTTCTCGTGATCAATCATATGATACACAAATAAAAATTTAAGGAAGTTCTGCAATTCTAGACTGATAATGGTAAGGTTCTCTCCTCTGGGAAACGGCCGCCTGATGGTCAGTTTCGACAGGGATTACAGGCTCGCTGATTTCTATTATTCAGGATCACAGGCAGAGAACCATTCTGGCGGGCACCCGTTTTATTTCGGAATATCTGTTGACGGGAAATTCTCATGGGTCAGAAACGCCATGATACGAAAGAAAGACTATGAGGATCATACGATGGTGTCCTTGAGCGTCATAGATTTCGAGGGCATAACATTTGAATGCGAAGACTTCGTTGACATATATGAAGATATGTACTGCAGGGGCATCACGATAACCAGCGGCAAGAGTTCCCCTTCTACTGTGAGCCTCTTCTTTCACCAGAACTTTAACATTTATGGAAACAACATAGGTGACACTGCACTTTATTATCCTGAAGTAAGCTCGGTCCTACATTACAAAGGCAGGAGGTATTTTCTTTGCTCAACTATGGACCAGACTGGGAACAAAATGGATCAGTATGCCATAGGGATAAAGGACTTCCTTGGCCTTGAAGGCACATGGAAGGATGCCGAGGATGGGCAGCTTTCAATGAACCCAGTTGCAATAGGTTCAGTAGATTCCGTGATTCGGCACACAATAACCCTAGAGCCGAAGAAACCTCTGAAGGTATTTTATTTCATTATTTGCGGCAGAGACCTTGATAAGGTAAGAGAAGGCTACATGAAAACGAGCTACGAGAAACTCGTCAGGATGCAGAACCGCACATTCAATTACTGGAAACTATGGTGCAACAAAGAGCCCTTGATGATTGATGACGGGCTCTCTAACGCCTTTAAGAAGTCTCTTTTCATAGTCCGAAGCCACGTAAATGATCTTGGAGGAATCCTGGCTTCAAGTGACAGCGAGATACTAAGATCACACCGTGATGGATACTATTATGTATGGCCCAGGGACGCAGCCATAGCTGCCTACTCACTGATTCAGGCTAACCATTCAGGTCCAGCACGAAAATTTTTTGATTTTGCCAGAAGGACTGTCTCCAGCGACGGATACTTTTACCACAAGTACGGGCCTGACGGAAAGGTGGCCAGCACCTGGCTGCCGAGGCTCATGAAGGGAAGGAACGTTCTTCCAATACAGGAGGATGAAACAAGCCTGGTTCTGTGGGCTCTCTACAAGCATTTCGAAAAGGTCAGGGACATTGAATACATTGCAGAATTTTATGAGCCACTGGTCAGGAAATGTGCTGGATTCATAATGGAATTCACCGAAGACGGACTCCCAAAGGAATCATTCGATGTCTGGGAGGAGCGTTTTGGCGTTCATGCTTTTACCGTCACAACTTCCATAGCTGCTCTCAGGGCAGCATCTTCGCTTGCTGATACGTTCGGTGATTCCGATTATTCGCGTGAATACCTCGATATGGCTAAGACATTCGAGACTAACTTTGAGAGAAAATTTTTCCTGGAAAACAAAGGATATTATGGAAGAGCCATAATAGATGGTAAAATTGACGAGACTGTTGATAGTTCGGTCGCTTCGATATTCCTCTTTGATGTGAAGGACGCAGGGGATGATCGAACAAGATCCACCATGGAAATGATAATGAATAGGCTCTGGGTGCCGGGCATAGGTGGAATCGCCAGATATGAGGGAGACCGTTACCAGAGGATAAAGGAAGACCCAAATGTCACAGGCAATCCCTGGATCATAACGACTCTCTGGATGGCACGCTATTTCATCAGGATAGGCAACATCACCAAAGCAAGGGAACTCATCAATTGGGTCCTGTCGCATAGCCAAGAGAGCGGAGTACTGCCTGAGCAGATAGATCCATATACAGGCGCCCCTCTTTCAGTTTCCCCACTTACCTGGAGCCACGCTGAACTCATAATAACATTGAAAGAACTGGAGGATAAAATAAAGGCCAGTACGCCAAAATGAACTAATCTTCGCAGTCAGAGGAGCATACTGGAATCATTGGCACAGCAAAATATACCTTGAGATTTGCTGTATATTACCATGCCTTCAGTCGTAGCCGCAGCCACACTGAACCGCTTCTGTCTCACTCTCATGTTCCGCTCCACACAACTTGCAGACGTACAAAACTTCTTCCACCTTTTGCACCTTAACACTTCACTCATTCATAATATAAAAATATTGTGTATTTTAACTCCGTCAAATAGCGAATCAAGCAACCTATATCCAATTTTCATTGCTTCTGACTCGCATCCGACATAATTACGTACGCAGTGAGGAATGCAAATGAAATGCAATCAAATTGATCCTTGCCCGGGAGAACTCAAGTACATAAAAGTTAAGGGCTCCATGCTTAAATTTTATGTTCCCATGTTTTCGTTAGCATTGGCATTTGCTGAAAATGTGCTTAGAAACATAGCGATCGCGATCGAAACGGCAATTGACTTATCGTGTCAACGACAAAAGCCCCAAACTGCACAGAAAATGATGGCAGTCTCTCAGCTTCATTGAAGAATGCAAGGCGATCCATAAGAGGAATTGCTTTTTTGCTTAACTAGGCACAAACGTTCAAAGGGTGGTGTGAAAAACTGATTTTCCTGGAAAGAAGCTTGATCGGTTTGCCAAATGAGCTATCACAACTTCTTTAACTCTTGAATTACCTTGGAAATTGTTTCCTGGGCATCACCATACAGCATTCTTGTCTTATCCATGTAAAAAAGATCATTCTCTATTCCTGAAAATCCTTTACCGCTCCCACGTTTAAGAACAATAACATTCTTTGACCTGTCAACTTCAAGGATTGGCATCCCATAAAGGGCGGTCCCCTGAATTTTTGCAGCTGGGTTTACAACGTCATTGGCGCCTATAACCATTGCAACGTCCACATCCTGGAATTCCCTATTTGCATCATCAAGGTCTTCAATCAAATCATATGGTATACCAGCTTCCGCAAGAAGAACATTCATGTGGCCTGGCATTCTTCCTGCGACAGGGTGTATGGCAAAGAAAACTCTCACACCCTTCGAAATCAGCATGTCAGCCAATTCTCGCACCCTAAATTGCGCCTGGGCAGAAGCCATTCCGAAACCGGGTACTATTGCTACGCTTCTGGCATATTCTAGTAGGATTGCCACTTCTTCAGCCCCAATTGTCTTGATATTTCCTGGGAGCTTCCTATTTCCTTCGACTACCTTCCCAAACCCGCCTGCACGGATACTTCCAACAGACCGATTCATTGCTCTGGCCATGGCCAGTGTGAGAATTGTGCCTGCTGCTCCCACTAGTATTCCAGCAATCACCATAGCATAATTCGAAAGGACGAATCCTACAAGACCCACAGCAACTCCTGTCATGGCATTGTATAAGGATATGAGAACTGGCATATCGGCCCCTCCTATCGGAAGGGCCATGAGCAAACCATAGGCAATCGTGAGAACAAAGAAGGGAATCAGTGCGAGAGTGTGTGGAAGGAGAATGTTCCCATGCGAGAGAAATTGGAAGCCGAAGAATATTCCAACTGCAATTACGGC